>NZ_CBIFYV010000080.1:0-19994 GCF_966187215.1 Thermophilibacter sp. | reverse complement strand
GGAAGTTTCTTCGCGCACTCCCTCTCGGGCGTGCGCGAACAGTGCTCTCCGGGGCCGTACTCGGCGTGGCTACGTGGGCGGGGCGGGCTGGGTTGGTGCTAGTCGTCGCCGATGACGCCGCTTAGGAGCATGCTGACGATCGAGATGATGATTGCGCCCATGATGGCGGAGCCGAGCGAGAAGATCGCGATGCCGGCGCCAAAGAGGTTGAGCGACAGCCAGCTCGCGAGCTCGAGCACCAGAGCGTTGACCACCACGTAGAACAGGCCGAGCGTCAGCAGCGTGATGGGCGCCGATACGAGCTGCAGCAGCGGCTTGACGGTGCCGTTGAGCAGGGCGAGCACGAGCGCGCAGAACAGTGCCCCCACCCAGGTGCCGCCCACCGGCTCGATGCCCGGGACGAGCCAGATGGCCGCCGCGCAGGCGACGGTCGAGACGAGCCACTTCCCGATGAACCTCATGATGCCTCCTCTCGGCTCGCCGCGCGCGCGGCGAGCAGTCGGTCGATCACCCGGGCCACGCCCCGGTCGTTGTTGGAGGGGGCGCGGAAGCGCGCGTGCGTCTCCATGCGCTCGGGGGCGTTGGCCACGAGGTAGCCGTGCCCCACGCGCTCGAGCATCTCGGCGTCGTTGTCGGTGTCGCCGAGGGCGAGCGCGTCATCGGTCGACACGCCGAGGCGCTCGCAGAGCCGCGCGATGCCGGTGCCCTTGTTCACGCCCCGGTTCATGACGTCGAGCCACTCCGCGCCGGCGCACGTGACCGAGAGCCGCTCTCCGAAGGCGGGCGAGAAGAGCTCGCTGAACGCCGCGGCCGAATCGCCCCCGGGGAAGTAGACCGTGTACTTGTTGGCCTCCGCGCGCACCGCGCGGATGTCGTCGACGTAGGCGATCTCGTGGAAGAACGGCCGCAGCCCCGCGTCGTGGGCGCGGGCCCCGGCGGGGACGTAGGCGCGCTCGAGGCCGCAGACGACCGGCACCCCGCCCGCGCACCGCGCGAGGGTGAGGTCCACGAGCTCGTCGATGACGCTCTGGTCGACCAGGCTCTTGAAGACCACCTCGCCCCGACAGACCACGGCGGCCCCGTTGTCGGAGATGAGCCCCATGCGCTCGCAGGAGGTGCCGAACATATTGCGCAGCGTGTAGAGGGGCCGGCCGCTCGCCGCCGCGAAGGTCACGCCCGCCGCCTCGAGCGCCTCGATGCGCGCGCCCATGCCGTCGGGCATGGAGCCGTCGTCGGCGAGCAGCGTGCGGTCCATGTCGCTCGCCACCAGCCTCACGTCGGCAAGGCCCGCGTCACTCTCGTATCCCGGAAGCACGCCCACTCCCTCTCCCCGGGCGCGGCGCCGCCCCGCCCGGTCCGGTCTGGTCTCGCGCGCCCATTCTAGCGGACGGGGCTGGCGCCCGGACGCTTTAATGAGCTAAAGTGGAGGGCCGGAACCGAGGCGAGGGAGGTACGCATGGGGGCGGTCGCCCGCGAGAGGGAAGCAGGTCAGGTCGAGCTCGGGCGCCTCTTCGAGGCGCTGTGCTCGCTGCGGACGGCCGAGGAGGCCGCCGCCCTTCTCCACGACCTCTGCACCCCGCGCGAGATAGCGGACCTCGCGCAGCGCCTCGAGGTGGCCACGATGCTCGCCGCCGGCGCCTCCTATCTTGACGTGAGCCATGCCACGGGCGCGTCGTCGACCACGGTGAGCCGCGTCTCCAAGTGCCTCAACGGCCCCGCGGGCGGCTATCGCCTGGTGCTGGGCCGCCTCGACGGCCGCTGAGATGCGGCGTCCTGACATTTCCGGCGCCAAAATCGTCAGCTTCCCGCACGTCAGTGTTGACGTGCGGCGTCCTGACACTCTGAGCCTTTGAAACGTCAGGAAGCCGCACTCGTTTGGTTGTCGTGCGGCGTCCTGACGCTTCCGGCGCGGAAACCGTCAGCTTCCCGCACGCCGCGCGCCCGTGCCGTCCGCCGCCGGGGGATTCCGTCCGGGGCGTGGGGTAGGATGGGGCGAGAAGAACCCGAGGGGAGGCCCATGGCCCTGCGCATCATAGAGACCGCCGACGAGCGCCTCGTCACCGGCGAGGTCACGCGCGCGTTGCGCGACGCCCTGGGGGCGCGTGGCGCGGCGGTGCTGCTCGTCCCCTCGTTCGCCCAGGCGCTCGACGCCCAGCGCATGCTCGCCGCCGCGGGCGGCCTGTCGCTCGGCGTGACCGTCACGACCCCCGCGGCGTGGGCGTGCGAGCGCTGGGAGGTGTGGGGAGACGGCCGCCGCCCGGTGGACGACGCCGCGCGCTCCGCGCTCTGCGCGCGCCTGCTCGCCGATGCCGCCGCGTCGGGCGAGAAGGACGCCCCGCGCCCGTCCGCCGGCGCGGCGGCGCTGCTCGCCGACCTCGCGCGGGCCGGCCTTCCCTGGATGCGCCGCGCCGAGGCGCCGGAGGGCGTCACGCGCGCCGAGGCGCGCGTCGTGTCCCTGCTCGGGCCCTACGCCTGGCGCCTCGGCGAGCTGGGCCTCGCGGAGACCGCGGAGATCATGGCGGCGCTCCCGGACGCCCTCGACGCCGCGGGCGCGGACGTGCCCCCGCTCGTGTGGGCGGGCTTCTCGCGCCTGGGCCGCGCCGAGCGCGAGCTGTGCTGCGCCCTCGCCCGCGCGCGCGAGGTGACCCTCGTCGCGCCCGCGGGGGAGGGTCCCGCCCACGCCGAGGTCCGGGCGCTGCTGGACGCCCTCGTCGCGCTCGCGGAGCGCGTCGGCGCACCGGTCGAGCGCGTCGCATCCGACCCCGCGCCCGCTCGCGCCCGCCGCGCGCCCGAGCTCGCGCGCGTGCTCTCGACCCTGTTCGTCGGCGGCGGGCGCGTCGAGCCCACGGGGGCCGTGCGCCTGCTGCTGCCCGCTGGCCCCTCGGCCGCGCCCGAGCTCGTCGCCCGCGCCGTCCGCTCCCTCGCCGACGAGGGCGCGCGCGACGTCGTGGTCGCGGCGCCGGACGCCCCGCGTGCGTTCGACGAGCTCGCGCCGCGGCTCGTGGCCCGCGGCCTCACGGTCCGCGGCGAGCTCACGGTGCCGTTCTCCTCGCTCGGAGCGGGCCGGGCCTTCCTCGGCTACGTCACCGCGGTCGCGCGCCTGGCCGAGCTCGACGCCACCTGGCCGCCGACCGTCCCCGTGCCTGATGCCCCGCGCGCCGGGACCGTGCGCGTGTCGCTCGGCGACATGTCGTGGTGGCCCCCGCGCGAGCTCTCCGACTTCCTCATGTCCGACGTCTCGGGCCTCTCGCCTGACGCCGTGCGCCGTCTCGACGCCGAGTGGCGCGGCAACCGCCTGCTCACGCCCGCCGCCGTCCTCGAGCAGCTCCGCTCCGAGCGCCGGGTGTCGGCGGAGGTCGCGGCCGCCACACGCGAGCTCCTGCGCGGGCGGCTGGGGTCGGCCGCCTCCAAGCTCCTCGCGCCCTACGCGCGCGGAGAGCGCCCCGGCGCCCCCGAGGGCCCGGACGCCGTCGCCGCGCTCTCCGCGGTGCTCGGCGTCTCCAGGAGCCTCCGGGAGCTGGGCCTCACGGCCGACCCGGACGCGCCGGGCCGTGTGAGCCTCGCCGAGCTGGTGGGCGTCGCGCGCGGCGTCCTGGCCCGCACCAGCGTGACGCTGCGCCCCGAGCACGCCGTGCCGGGCGCGCCCTGCGCCGTGCGGCTGATGGCGCCCGCAGCCGCCGCCCGCCTCGCGCCGGCCTCCGCCGACGCGCTCGTCCTGCTCGGCCAGACGTCCGCCGAGTCGGACGCGGGCGCCCCCGACGACGCGCGCACCGCGCTGCTCGACCTCTACGGGGTGGAGGCCCGCCCGAGTCCCATGGACGCCGCCCGCGCCCGCTTCGCCGCGCTCGTGCGCGTGCCGCGCCGCGCGCTCGTGGCCGAGCGGTCGCTCTTCGGGGCGGACGGCAAGGGGTGCTACCCCTCCGTCATGCTCACCGAGCTGCTCGCCTGCTACGGGCTCGAGGCGGACGAGAGGCCCGCGAGCCTCGCGGAGGCTCTCGGCGCCGGGCGCGTGCTCTCGCGCTCGGAGACCGACGTGAGCGAGAACGCCTCCTGTGCGGGCGCCCCCGCGCGCCGCGCCGCGTCCGAGGTCCCGGCCCCCGCCGGCAGGATCGACGCCTCCGAGCGCGCGCTCGTCTCGCCCCCGCCCGAGGGGGTCGACGACGCCCGGCCGCTGCTCTCCGCCTCGCAGATCGAGACCTACCTCGACTGCCCCTACAAGTGGTTCAGCCTGCGACGCCTGCGCCTGCGCGACGCCGACGCCGGCTTCACCGGCGCCGAGGAGGGCACCTTCGCCCACCGCGTGCTCGAGGTGACGCGCCGCGAGCTCCTCGCCCGTGCGGTCGAGCGCGCCGAGGGGACCAGCGCGCTCGCCGACGCGCGGGCGCAGGCGCCGGACGCCCTGCAGGACCCGGCGTACCGCGACCTCGCGGACCGGCTCGCGGCCCGCGCCGCTCAGGACCCGGCCGCGCGCCTCCCCGGCTCTGCGCTCGACTCCGCCGAGGCCCTCGAGGCCGCCCGCGCGGTGCTCGGCGAGGAGTTCGACGCGCACCTGCTCCACCAGCACCAGCTCGTTCGCGGCAAGCCCCTGCCCCAGGCGCTCGTCGCGCACTCGGCGCGGCAGGAGGGCCAGGTGGCGCGACTCAGGCGCGACCTCCTCACGCTGCTCGAGTACGAGTCCGAGGCCCTCGTGGGCTTCGAGCCGCGCCTCTTTGAGTGGCGGTTCGGGAGCGGGGGAGACGCGGTGGAGTACGCGGGCGCCCGCCTCACCGGCACCGTGGACCGCGTGGACGTGGACGCGCACGGCCAGGCGGTCGTCATCGACTACAAGCACAAGGCCGCCGCGCGCTTCGCCGCCGAGTACGACGCCTTCCCCAAGGAGGGCGCCGACGGCGGGGCCCTCGCGCTGCCGCGCCACGTCCAGTCGCTCATCTACGCCCAGGTGATCCGCCGGGCCTTCCCGGACCTCGCCGTCCGCGCGGCGGTCTACCTCTGCACCAAGGGCACCCACGAGATCGCGGGCGCGGTGGACGAGGAGCTGATCGAGCGCGTCGGGGGCTCCCACGCTCCCACGTCCCGCCGGGTCCCGCGCCTGGCCGTGCCGCGCGACGCCACGTTCGGGCGGGAGGGCGAGAAGGGCATGGACGCCCTGCTCGACGCCTGCGAGGAGGCCGTCGCGGAAAGCGTGGCGCGCATGCTCGACGGTGACATCGAGGCGCGTCCCCGCGACGCCGCCGCCTGCGACTACTGCCCGGTCCTCAACTGCGAGAGGAGGCTCAGGAAGTGACGAGCCCCGCCGTCGACCTCTCCCATCTCAACGAGAGCCAGCTCCGCATAGCCACCACCCTCGACGCGCCCCTCTTCGTGGAGGCGGGCGCCGGGTCCGGCAAGACCTCCACGCTCACCAAGCGCGTGGCGTGGGCGCTCTCACCGGGCTCGGGCGCGGGCGGCGCGCCCTTCCTCGACGACCTCTCCCAGGTGCTCGTGATCACCTTCACCGAGGCGGCCGCGCGCGAGATCAAGGAGCGCGTGCGCTCCACGCTGCGCGCGGCGGGCATGGCCGAGGCCGCGCTCGGGGTCGACGACGCCTGGATCTCGACGATCCACGGCATGTGCCGCCGCATCCTCGCGCGCCACGCGCTCGACCTCGGGCTCGACCCGTCCTTCCAGGTGGTCGCCGACTCCCGCCAGGCGGCCCTGTTCGACCGCGCGATGAACGACGTCATGCGCGCCGCGCTCGACGCCGGCGAGCTCGCGGGCGTGCTCGACGCCTACAGCCTCGGCTCCTGGTCCGCGCGGACCGGCTACACCGGGGCCCTGGGCCTCGTGAGCCGCCTGGTGGAGGCGGGGCGCGCGCTGCCGGGCGGGCTGGGGGAGCTGGCCGCGGCCCCGCATGACGCCGACTCCGCCTGGCAGGCGACCCGCGAGCTCACCATGCGCCTCGAGGAGCTCGCCTCCCGGCGGCTCACGCCCGCGGCGACGGCGCGCGTGACGGCCTCCCTCGAGGCGCTGCGCCCGCTCGAGCGCCTCGCGCCGTCCGAGCGCGCGCCCGAGGTCCTCGACGCGGCGCTCGGGCAGGTGAGCGCTCCGAGCTCCGCAAAGGCCATCGCCGACGAGGTGGCCGCCGTCAAGTCTGCGCTGGCCCTCGCGCGCGCCGAGGCCGCCTTCGCGCGCGTGGCCCCGCTCGCCGACACCCTGCTCGAGCTCGCGCGCCGCGTCGACGCGCGCTACGAGGAGGTCAAGCTCGAGGAGGGCGTGCTCGACAACGACGACCTCGTCCGCAAGGCGCTGCTCGCCGTGCGCGACCACGAGGAGGTGCGCCGCGACTACGCGGGGCGCTTCCGGCTCGTCATGGTCGACGAGTTCCAGGACACCGACGAGACCCAGCTCGAGCTCATCTCGCTGCTGGCGGGCGAGGGCGCCGAGCACCTGTGCACCGTGGGCGACGCCCAGCAGTCCATCTACCGCTTCCGCGGGGCCGACGTGGGGGTCTTCCGCGGCCGCGGCAGCCAGGTGGACGAGGGGGGCGTGGTGCGCCTCGACGTCAACTACCGCAGCCACGCCGACGTCCTCGCGCTCGTCGAGCGCGTCTGCACCGGCGGGGACGGCCCCGCGCGCGGCGTGATGGCCGACTTCATGCACCTCGACGCCAACCCCGGCCGCGCCGACGCCTACCGCGCGCGCGACCTGCCCCGCGTGGACATCGAGGTCTGCGCCGGGACGGGCAGCATGGGGAGGCCGGGCCGCCACCAGGTGGCCACGATGGCGGCGCAGGTGGCCGACGCCCTCGCGCGCTACCGCGACGCGGGGGAGCGGCCCGGCGACATGGCCCTCCTGCTCGGCGTCACCACCCACGCCGACCTCTACATCGACGCCATCCGCGCCCGCGGGATGCGGTGCGTGGTCACGGGGGGCTCCACCTTCACGTCCACCGACGAGGTCAGGGTCGTGCGCGCCCTGCTGCACGCGCTCGCCAACGTCGAGGACACGCAGTCGGGGCTCTTCCCGCTGCTCGCGAGCGAGATGTTCGGCCTCGACGCCAACGACTTCTGCGAGCTCGGCACCCGCGAGCAGGACAAGCTCGACGCCCTCACCAAGCGCCCCATCTGGCGGGGCCTGCTCGACCTGGACCTAGTGGGCGGCCAAGAGCCGTCGCGGCGGCTGGTCCGCGCCCACGAGGTGCTCGCGCGCGCGCTCGCCGACGTGCGGCACCGCGGCGTGGCCGACGTCTGCGCCGACGCGGTCCGCGACTCGGGGTGGCTCGCGCGCCTCGAGGCCGCGGGCCCCGAGGGGCTCGCGCGGGCCGCCAACGTCCTGGCGGCCGTGCGCTACGTCCGCGACCTGACCGAGGGGCTGGGCCTCGGCCCCGCCCGCGCCGCCACCGAGTTCGACCGGTGGCTCGACGCCGCCAAGGTGCCGCCCGCCTCGCTCGCGGGCGCCGACGCCTCCTCCGGGGACGGCACCGTCCGCGTCATGACCGTGCACGCCTCCAAGGGCCTCGAGTTCGGCGTGTGCGCCGTGGCCGAGTGCTGGGGCAACCCCGCGCCGGACGCGCAGCTGGCGATCGGGGCCGCGCCCGGAGGGGGCCGCGCGTTCGTGGTGCGCCCGCCCGACCTCGACGCCCGTGACCTCGACAGCATCGACGCCGAGGAGGTCGAGCCGAGCGCCGACCGCTCGCGCCCGCTGCCGCTCGCCGCGCGCTACCTCGCCACGCGCGCGGCCGACGCCGAGGCCGAGGGACACGAGAGGGCGCGGCTGCTCTACGTGGCCCTCACCCGCGCGCGCGAGGCGCTCGTCGTGGGGATCGCGGGCGCGTCCGGCAAGAGCGGGGTCTGCTCGCGGCTCGCCGCCGGCACGCTCGAGGCGCTCGCGGGGGGCTCCTGGGACCCCGTGCCGGGCGTGCGCGCCGTGGACTACGGCGGCTCCGAGCCCGCGCGCCTGCGCTGCGTGGTGGTCGAGCGCGCGGGACGGGGCGCCGACGCGGCCGTGACGGCGGACTCCGCGGGGACGCTGCCCGGCTTCGACGGGGAGCTCCCGGCGAACGCGGCCGAGCTGCCGCGCCTCGGCACCGGGGCCGCCTCCGCCGACCCGCTCGCCCCGGAGCCCTTCGACCTCTACGAGCCCGACGTCGAGCGACCCGGCGTGCCCTGGATGCGCCGCGCCCGCGCCGGGGTCTTCAGCTACTCGAGCGTCCGCGCCCAGCTCGACGAGGCCGCACCGGCTCCCGAGCGCCGCGCCCCGTCCGAGCGCGACGCCCGCGCCGCCGAGGAGGGCGCGCCGCCCGCCCCCGACGCCGACCACGCCACCAACCTGGGGTCGGCCTTCCACGAGCTCGCCCAGGCCCTGGTGGAGTCCGGACGCCCGCTGGACGACGCGCGGGTGGCCGCGCAGGTCCGCCGCTGGCACCTCTCGGATCGCGCCGAGAGCCGCCTGCGCGCCGCGCTCGCGCGCTGGGAGGGCTCGGCGGTACGCGCCGAGGCGCTCGCCTGGCCGCGCGTCCGCGCCGAGGTCCCGTTCTTCCGGCGCGTCGAGGGCTCGCCGCACGGCGACTACCTCGAGGGCGCGATCGACCTCCTGTGCTGCGACGAGCCGCTCACGCGCGCGCTCGTGGTGGACTACAAGACCGGCGACGCCGGCCTCACGCCCGAGGAGGTGCGCGCGCGCCACGAGATGCAGGCGCGCTTCTACGCCGAGGTCCTTCTCGCCGAGGGCGCCGCGCACGTGACGTGCGCCTTCGTCTGCGTGGAGCGCGAGGACCCGGACGCGCCCGGCGAGCCGCTCGTGGCGCGCTACGAGTTCGGGACCTGAGCACCGGCGCTCATCTGGCGCCACGCGCGCGGCGACATGCCGTGGACCCCCTTGAAGGCGCGCGAGAAGTGCAGCTGGTTGGGATAGCCCACGGCGCGCCCCACCTCGGCCACGGACAGCGTGGTGACCTTGAGCAGCTCGGCCGCCTTGGTCATGCGGTAGCCGATGAGGTACTGCTGGGGCGAGCGCCCCGTGGCTGCCTTGAACACCTTGCCGAAGTAGCTCCGGTTGAGGCCCGCGTGGCGCGCGATGTCCTCGACGCCGATCTCCTCGCCGTAGTGCTGCTTGACGTACTCGATCGCCGCCTGGACGTGCAGGTCGGACTGGCGCCGGCCCGGGGCGGCGGGCAGCTCGACGGAGCGCAGCAGCGCGTCGAGGAACAGGAACGTGTGGCCCACGAGCTCCAGTGCCGAGGCGTCCCGGTGCCCCACGAGGAAGCGCATCTGGTCGACCATCTGGTCGCGCAGCTCGGTCGAGCGCGCGCGGTAGATGGGCGCGGAGCGCGTGAGCCCGGCGAGCTCCAGGCTCTCCTTGACGCGCAGCCCGTCGAACTCGACCCAGACGTACTCCCACGGGTCGGCGAGGTCGGCCACGTAGGTGTTCACCTGGTCGGGGAAGATGAGGAAGCCCTCGCCGCCCACGATCTGGTGGTTCGAGTTCTCACCGGTGTCGCTCTCGGCCATGAGGGTGCCGCGCCCGCCGATTACGTAGTGGAAGAGGTAGTGGCTGCGCCGCGCCGGCCCGAAGGCGTGGCCCGGCTCGCAGCGCTCGCGCCCGTACTGGATGGGCATGAGGTCGATGAACTGCCCGCTCGGGAACGTCGAGAACTCGAGCTCGTGGTTGGCCATGGCGCCGCTCCTCTCGTCGCGCGCCCCGCGGGCGCGCACATCCCACATTATGAGTCATTCGACTTCAATTTTGGTATACCAAAATTGGTAGGTTTATAGCATATAGATATAAAATGAGGCCCACGCGCCGATTTTGGGGCAAATGGGGACCGGGGCAATAATTGGTGCGTTCTACCTGCTGATATAAGAAGCTGTTGTAACCGCTCGCCCATCAAATCGGACCGTTCGGCGAATGGGTTTCGCAACGCAATCCGACAAAAAACGGCAATCTACCTGCAACAAATCGAATAAAGGCATAAGTTATGGAAAAGAAAGAAGAAAATAGCGTAAAAATGCAGAACCTAGAATGAGCGCAACGGTAAGTGGGGCCCGCGCGGCGAGCGCGAGCCGCGCGGTCAGGGAGAAAGGTTGCGCGATGGCGAGTCTCACACTCGAACACGTAGGGAAGAAGTACCCCAACGGGTACGAGGGGGTTAAGGACTTCAACCTCCAGATCGAGGACAAGGAGTTCATCATCTTCGTTGGCCCGTCGGGCTGCGGCAAGTCCACCACGCTGCGCATGATCGCGGGCCTGGAGGACATCACCTCCGGCACGCTCAAGATCGACGGCCGCGTGGTCAACGACGTCGAGCCCAAGGACCGCGACATCGCGATGGTCTTCCAGACCTACGCCCTCTACCCGCACATGTCCGTCTACGACAACATGGCCTTCCCGCTGAAGCTGCGCAAGGTGCCCAAGGAGGACATCGACAAGGCCGTTCGCGAGGCCGCGCGCATCCTCGACCTCGAGAAGCTGCTCGACCGCAAGCCCTCGGCGCTCTCCGGCGGCCAGCGGCAGCGCGTGGCCATGGGCCGCGCCATCGTGCGCAACCCCAAGGTCTACCTGATGGACGAGCCGCTCTCCAACCTCGACGCCAAGCTCCGCGTGCAGATGCGCGCCGAGATCTCCAAGCTCCACGACCGGCTGGGCGCCACGATCATCTACGTCACGCACGACCAGACCGAGGCCATGACGCTCGGCACCCGCATCGTCGTCATGAAGGACGGCGTCATGCAGCAGGTGGACACCCCCACCAAGCTCTACAACGAGCCCTGCAACCTCTTCGTGGCCGGCTTCATCGGGTCGCCGCAGATGAACTTCATCGACGTGTCGGTGGCCGAGAAGGGCGCGGGCGTCGAGCTCGCCTTCGGTGCCAACAAGATCACCCTCACCGGCCCCAAGGCCGACGCCCTCAAGGCCGGCGGCTACGTGGGCAAGGTCGTCGTCATGGGCATCCGCCCGGAGGACGTGGTGGAGGAGCACGAGTACGCCGAGGGCCGCACCCTCTCCGAGGCCTTCCCGGCCGAGGTCACGGTCTACGAGCTCCTGGGCTCCGAGGCCATGATCTACGCCGACGTCGACGGCGGCCAGATCTCCGCGCACCTCTCCGCCGCCTCGGGCGTGCGCACCGGCGACAAGATCCGCTGCTCCGTTGACGTGGACAAGATCCACCTCTTTGACAAGCAGTCCGAGCTCGCCATCGCCCACTAGGGAAGGAGGAGCAAGGATGAGAAGAACCCTGACACGCCGCTCCTTCCTGAGCGCCGCGGGCGCCGCCGCGGCCGGCCTCATGCTCGCCGGCTGCACGAGCGAGCGCTCCGACGGCAAGGTTGAGGTGGAGATCGTCTCCTACAAGCAGGAGGCCGTCGACATCTTCAGCCAGCTCATGGAGGAGTTCAACGCCTCCCACGACGACATCTACCTCAACATCCAGAGCCCGGCCGACGCCGTCACGATCATGAAGACGCGCTTCGTCCGCGAGGACTACCCCGACGTCATCGGCATCGGCGGCGACGCCGACTACGCCAACTTCGTGGACTCGGAGATCCTCGCCGACGTCTCGGACTGCCCGGCCGAGGCAAACGTCCAGGATGCCTACAAGGACATCCTCAAGAGCGTCACCTACGTGCCGATGGACGGCATCTACGGCGTGCCCTACGTGGCCAACGCCGCCGGCATGCTCTACAACAAGGACCTGTTCGCGAGCCATGGCTGGGAGATCCCGGACACCTGGGACGGCCTCATCGAGCTCTTCGAGCAGATCAAGGCCGAGGAGCCCGACCTCTACCCGATCTATCTGGGCTACCTCGACACCTGGACGATCCTCAGCCCGTGGAACTCCATCACGATCAACATGGTGCCGTCCGACCTGGCCTACCAGGTCAACTCCGGCAAGGCCACGTTCTCCGACTACTACCGCGCGCCGGCGGAGCGCATGCTCCAGCTGCTCGACTACGCCGAGCCCAGCCCCTTTGCCTACGCCTACAACGACGCCTGCACCGCCTTCGCGCGCGGCCAGAGCGCGATGTACCCGTGCGGCAGCTTCGCGGTGCCCCAGATCCTGACGGTCAACCCCGACATGAACATCGGCCTGTTCGCGATGCCCTCGGCGGACGACCCGGCCGACCGCATCGTGGTCTCCGGCGTCGACCTCCAGTGGTGCGTGGCCGAGACCTGCCAGCACAAGGACGCGGTCTACGAGGTCATCGACTTCCTGTCGCAGCAGGCTAACGTCCAGACCTACATCGACGACCAGCGCGCCATCCCGTGCCTCGACGGCGACTTCACGCTCGACCCGCTCTATGACGACATCAAGCCCTTCCTGGAGGAGGGCAGGGTGCTCGACTACCTCGACCACTCCTACCAGAGCTCGATGGCCTGCGACGCCCAGATCCAGACGATGCTGATCTCCGGCGACGTGGACGCCTTCCTCGCCAAGTGGGACGAGGACTGGCAGCGCTACAACCGCTCGGTCATCCGCAAGGTCCAGGAATACGAATCGAACCAGGGATAGGGAGGGAAGCACATGGCAAGTCTCGCTAGGGCCAAGAACGGCTCGGACAGGAACCGCACGTTCCTTCTCATCCTGATCCCCGTCCTGATCCTGTTTGTGGCCTTCAACACGTTCCCGCTGCTCACCGGCTTCTTCTACAGCTTCACCGACTCCAAGGGCTACGGCGCCTTCGAGATGGTGGGCCTGCAGAACTACATCGACCTGTTCAGCGACGCGCGCGTGGGCAACTCGTACCTGTTCACGTTCAAGGTCGCCGTGGTCTCCACGATCCTCGTCAACGTGATCAGCCTCGTGCTGGCCATCGGCCTCTCGAGCAAGATCAAGTTCAAGAGCGCCCTGCGCGGCCTGTACTTCGTGCCGCGCATCCTCGGCGCCCTCGTCGTGGGCTACGTCTTCAGTTACTTCTTCACCTACATCGTGCCCGCCGCCACCGGCACCGAGTCGATCCTGGCGAGCTCGGACTGGGCGTGGGTGGCCATCGTGGTGGTGCTCGTGTGGCAGGCGTGCGCCCAGACCACGATCATCTACATCACCGGCCTCTCGTCGGTCCCCGAGGACGTCTACGAGGCCGGCGCCCTCGACGGCGCCACCGGCTGGGACAAGTTCCGCTACCTCACGTTCCCGCTCATCATGCCGTCCGTCACCACCAACATGGTGCTCGTCATGAAGGACATGCTGATGGTCTTCGACCAGATCGTCTCGATGACCTCCGGCGGCCCGGCGCAGTCCACCGAGTCCATCTCCTACCTCATCTACAACAACGGCCTCTCGGGGGGGCAGTTTGGCTTCCAGTGCGCCAACGCGGTGATCTTCTTCGTGCTCATCGCGGTGGTCTCCATCGTCCAGACGCGCTTCCTGAACAGTAAGGAGGAGCAGCTCTAATGACTAGCACAAGCGCAAGCGCTCCCAAGAGGGTTCGGGAGCGGGTCAACTGGCCCGTCACCATCCTGCTCATGATCGGCACGCTCACCGTGCTGTTCCCGCTCTACATGGCCGTGGTCATCGCCTTCAAGGACCCCTCCGAGATGACCAACGACATCGCGGGCATCCTGAGCCTGCCGTCCAACTGGAGCCTCGACAACTTCGTCCAGGCCATCCAGGTCACGGACTTCTTCAACTCGTTTCTGAACTCGCTCGTCATCACGGTGGTGGCCGTGGTGGTCTCCATCCTCGTCCACAGCCTCGCGGCCTACGCCATCGGGCGCAACATGGACAAGAAGCGCCTGTTCAAGGCCTCCTACTACTTCATCATCGCCGGCATGTACGTGCCCTTCGCGATCCTGATGATGCCGCTCGTCAAGCAGACCGCCGTGATGCACCTCGACAACATGGTCGGCGTCATGATCCTCTACGTGGTCTTCTACATGCCGATGAACATGATGCTCTACACCGGCTACCTGCGGAACATCCCCGTGGCGCTCGAGGAGGCGGCCCGCGTCGACGGCGCCTCCACCTGGACCACCTACTGGAGGGTCATCTTCCCGCTGCTCAAGCCCATGCACGCCACCGTGGCGGTCATCACCGGCCTGGCCGTGTGGAACGACGTCATGACCCCGCTCGTCATCATGGGCGGCACCGGCGTCAACACGCTGCCGCTCGCGCAGATGAACTTCCAGACGGCCTTCTCGACCAACTACAACCTGGCGTTCGCCTCGTATCTGCTCGCCATGCTCCCGATGATCATCTTCTACATCGTGGCGCAGAAGCAGATTATCGGCGGCGTCACCAACGGCGCCGTGAAGTAAGGCGTCTTTGTAGAGGTTCCCCCCTGGCGCCCGGGATCCGTCTCACGCGGGTTCCGGGCGTCCCCCCGATGCGTTACAGTCCGGGGGTCCGATTGACACCCCTATGAACCGAGGAGCTTCCCATGCCCCTGTCGTATGACGCTGACGCACGCACGATCACGATCTCAACGGAGCGCACGACCTACCAGATGCGCATCGACGACCACGGCTACCTGCTACACACCTACTACGGTGCCCGCGCCGAGGGCGACC
This sequence comes from Thermophilibacter sp., assembly GCF_966187215.1. NCBI lineage: Bacteria > Bacillati > Actinomycetota > Coriobacteriia > Coriobacteriales > Atopobiaceae > Thermophilibacter > Thermophilibacter sp. The sequence continues at coordinate 5,510 of NZ_CBIFYV010000080.1, read as the reverse complement.
TGTCCTACATCGTCACGTACTGCGACCGCAGCGGCATGTGCGGCCAGCCCTACGGCGACGCGGACCGGACCTTCTCGCTCGACGTGGCGCCGCAGGAGTACCCCTTCCAGGGCGGCGGCGACATGCGCAGCCCGCTGCTCATCGTGCGCGGGCCCGACGGCACCTTCGGCTGCGACCTGCGCTACCGCGCCCACGAGATCCGCGACGGCAAGTACGGCCTGCCCGGCCTGCCCGCGGCCTACTCAGACGACGCCTCCGACGGCGCCCAGACCCTCTCGGTGTCGCTGGCCGACGAGCGGCTGGGCCTCGAGGTCGAGCTGCTCTACGGCGTGCTGCCCGAGGTGGACGTCATCACGCGCGCCGCGGTCATCAGCAACGCGGGCACGGGCCGCATCACCGTCGAGAAGGCCCAGAGCGCGTGCCTCGACATGGTGAGCGGGGACTTCGACGCCATCACGCTCGACGGCCGCCACGCCATGGAGCGCCGCGTGACGCGCCGGCCGGTGGCCAACGGGTCGGTCTCGGTGGGCAGCCGCCGCGGCATGTCGTCCAACCAGTACAACCCCTTCATGGTCCTTCTCGACCACGACGCTTCCGAGGCGAGCGGGCGCTGCTGGGCGATGAGCTTCGTCTACAGCGGAGGCTTCCGAGCCGAGGCCGAGCGCGACCAGTTCGAGCAGACCCGCATGCAGATGGGCCTGGACGCCGACCTCTTCTCGTACCCGCTCGAGCCGGGCGAGCGGCTCGTGGCGCCCGAGGTCATCATGACCTACTCGGGCGCGGGCCTCGAGCGCATGTCTCACAACCTGCACCGCTGCATCCGTCGCCACGTCTGCCGCGGCCCCTGGCGAGACGCGCCCCGGCCGATCCTGCTCAACAGCTGGGAGGCGTGCTACTTCGACTTCACGGGCGACAAGCTCGTGGAGCTGGCGCGCAAGGCGTCCGAGCTCGGGCTCGACATGCTCGTCATGGACGACGGCTGGTTCGGCGCGCGCAGCGACGACCACCGCGGCCTCGGCGACTGGAAGCCCAACATGGACAAGCTCGGCGGGACCGTGGCCGACCTCGCGCGGCGCGTCAACGAGTGCGGGCTGGGCTTCGGCATCTGGGTGGAGCCCGAGATGGTCAACGAGGACTCCGACCTGTACCGCGCGCACCCCGACTGGGCGCTCACGGTGCCGGGCAAGGACCCGGTGCTCGGCCGCGACCAGCTGGTGCTCGACCTCTCGCGCGCCGACGTGCGCGACAACCTCTTCGAGCAGCTCAGCGCGGTGCTCGACCAGGGGGGCATCGAGTACGTGAAGTGGGACTACAACCGCTCGATCGTGGACGTGCACTCGCGCACGGCCACCGACCAGGGCAAGGTCCTCTACGACTACATGCTCGGCCTCTACGACCTGCTCGAGCGCGTGCGCACCCGCTATCCCGACCTGCTCATCGAGGGGTGCTCGGCGGGAGGCGGCCGCTTCGACGCCGGCATGCTCTACTACACGCCGCAGATCTGGACCTCGGACAACACCGACGCGCGCAACCGGCTGGAGATCCAGTACGGCACGTCGCTCGCCTACCCGTGCTCGGCGATGGGCGCGCACGTCTCCGCCTGCCCCAACGAGATCACCGGGCGCACCGTGCCGCTTGGCGCGCGCGGGACGGTGGCCATGGGCGGCGGCGCCTTCGGCTACGAGCTCGACCTCATGAACCTGAACGAGCGCGCCTGCGAGCTCGTCAGGAGCCAGGTCAAAACCTATCGCACGATCGAGCACCTCGTGCGCGAGGGGCTCTTCTACCGCCTCACCGACCCCAAGGTCGCCGACGTGGCCGCCTGGGAGTTCGTGGCCGAGGACGGCTCGGAGGCGCTCGTGTGCGCCGTGGTCACGCGCGTGGACGGCTACGGCGTGGCCAACTACGTGGTGCCGCGCGGCCTCACGCCCGGCGCGACCTACCGCATGGTGAGCAACGGCGCCGTGTTCTCGGCCGATGCGCTCATGGACATGGGCCTGCCGCTGTCGGTGCCCGCGACGCCCTACGAGAGCTTCATGTACCGCTTCGAGCGGGTGGACTGAGACGCCGGGCCGCGGCCTGGGGAAGGGAGCAGTCAGATGGAACAGAGCACGTCCAGCGCCGTCGAGCGCGGGGTCGCCGACCTCGTGGCCTACGCGCTCGATCGCGGCCTCATCGGCGAGGACGACGTGACCTACGCGGCCAACCTCATGCTTGACGCGCTGTCGTGGCAGCCTGCGGGCTCCTTCGTCCCGCGCGAGGCCGTGGCCGCCGCGCGCGCCCGTCAGCCGCGTCCGGACCTCGAGGCCATTCTCGCCGCCCTCCTGGACGACGCCGTGGCGCGCGGCGTCTGCGACGCGGGCGTGGCGAGCCGCGACCTTCTCGACACGCGCCTCATGGGCTGCGTGACGCCGCGGCCCAGCGAGGTCACGCGCGAGTTCTGGCGCCGCTACGAGCAGAGTCCGCGCGCGGCCACCGACTACTTCTACCGCCTCGCACAGGACAGCGACTACATCCGCACCTACCGCGTGGCGCGCGATCGCAAGTGGGTCACGCCCACGCGCTACGGCGACCTGGACATCACGATCAACCTATCCAAGCCAGAGAAGGACCCCAAGGCCATCGCCGCGGCGCTCGAGCGCCAGAAGGCGGGTGGGTCCGCCGAGCCCTACCCGCGCTGCCAGCTCTGTCCCGAGAACCTCGGCTACGCGGGGCGGCTCGACCACCCCGCGCGCGAGACCATCCGCCTCATCCCGCTCACGCTGGCGGGCGAGCCGTGGTACCTGCAGTACAGCCCGTACGTCTACTACAACGAGCACTGCATCGTGCTGTCCGAGGCCCACGTGCCCATGCGGATCGACCGGCTCACCTTCGTGCGGCTGCTCGAGTTCGTCGAGCGGTTCCCGCACTACACGGTGGGCTCCAACGCCGACCTGCCCATCGTGGGCGGCTCGATCCTCACGCACGAGCACTACCAGGGCGGCCACTACGAGTTCGCGATGGCGCGCGCGGGCCTGCGCGAGGAGCTGGCGTTCGACGGCTTTGACGACGTGCGCGCCGGCATCGTGGACTGGCCGATGTCGGTCATCCGCCTGGACGCCGAGGACCCGGCGCGGCTCGTGGAGCTGGCCGACCGCGTCCTGGGCGCGTGGCGCGGCTACTCGGACGCCTCGGTGGGCGTGCTCGCCGAGACCGACGGCACCCCGCACAACACGATTACGCCGATCGCGCGCAGGCGCGGCGAGGGCTTCGAGCTCGACCTCGTGCTGCGCAACAACCGCACCACCGAGCAGTACCCGCTCGGCATCTTCCACCCGCACCAGGAGCTGCACCACATCAAGAAGGAGAACATCGGCCTCATCGAGGTCATGGGCCTGGCGGTCCTGCCGGCGCGCCTGCTCGGCGAGATGGCGCGCCTGAGGGAGGTCATTCTCGCCGGGGGCGACCCGGCGGCGGTGCCCGAGGTGTCGAGCCACGCGCCGTGGGCGGCCGAGGTGCTGGGGCGCCACCCCGAGTACGCGCCCCAGAACGTGGGCGCGCTCGACGACGCCGGCCGCGCGGCGCTCACGGGCGTGCTGGAGCAGGAGATCGGCCAGGTCTTCGCGCAGGTGCTCGAGCACTGCGCGGTCTTCGCCGACAACGATGAGGGGCGCGCGGCGTTCGCGCGCTTCGTCGCGAGCGTGCGTTAGAGAGGAGCGGACATGGGAGTTCCCACCACGGAGTCGCTGAGCCAGGTCTACGGACGGGACGCCGAGCGCGCGCGGGCGCGCCTCGCCGAGCTGGCGGCGCGCTACGAGGAGCGCTTCGGCGCCGGCGACCCCGAGTTCTTCACGGCCTCGGGCCGTACCGAGATCATCGGCAACCACACCGACCACAACGGCGGCAAGATCCTCGCCGCGTCCATCACGATGGACAGCGTCGCGGCCGCGGCGCGCACCGACGACGGCGTGGTGACCATCTGGAGCGAGGGCTATCCCGAGGCCATCGTCGTGGACACCGCACGCCTCGGCGACATCGCGCACGGGCCGGGCTCCACGACGCTCGTTGCCGGCATGCTCGAGGCCGCCGCGAGGCGCGGCTTTGCCGTGGGCGGCCTCAACGCCGTGGTCTCCTCCGAGGTCATCCCGTCGGCGGGCGTGAGCTCGTCGGCCTCCTTCGAGATGCTCGTCTGCGAGATCGTGAACCACCTCTACAACGACGACGCGATCGACCGCGCCGACTACGCGCGCATGGGCCAGTACGCCGAGAACGTCTGGTGGGGCAAGGCGTCGGGGCTCATGGACCAGATGGCCTGCGCCGTGGGCGGGACGATCCTCCTGGACTTCTCGGACGGCGTGAGCTACGAGCGCGTGGACTTTGGCTTCGACGAGCTGGGCTGCGACCTCGTGATCGTGAACACTGGCAAGGGCCACGCCGACCTCTCGGCCGAGTACTCGTCGGTCCCCAACGAGATGCACGCCGTGGCCGCCGCGCTCGGCGTGGGCAACCTCTGCGAGACGAGCGAGGACGCGGTGCTCGCGCACCTGCCCGAGCTGCGCGAGACCTGCGGCGACCGCGCCGTGCTGCGCGCCCTGCACTACTTCGAGGAGTGCGGGCGCGTGGAGGAGGCCGAGCGCGCCATACGCGCGGGCGAGAAGGCCCGCGTGCTCGACCTCATCACCGCGTCCGGGCGCTCCTCGTGGGAGTGGCTGCAGAACGCCGTGGTGCCGGGCATGCCCGAGGAGCAGCCCATCCCGCTCGCGCTCGCGCTCACCGAGCTCTACCTGCGCCGCATCGGCGCCGGGGCGTGCCGGCTGCACGGCGGCGGCTTTGCGGGCGTCATCATGTGCGTGCTGCCCAAGGCCGAGACCGCCGGCTATGTTGACTACATCTCCGGCTACTTTGGCCGCGAGAACGTCTACCTGACCAACATCCGCCAGGTCGGCGCCGCCTGCCTCGGCCGCGCCTAGGATCTCGTCCCCCCCCATCCACCCCGGCACCCACCCACTTCCGTCACCCTGACGCTGCTGGGCGGGTGCCGGGGCGCTTCTCTTTGTCCGGCCCGCTCGAGTCCGACCGACCCGTGCGGGCGTCGCTGGCCGCCGCATGCACATGCGTCAAGCTGATGCATGTGCGCGTCAGGCCAGCTGTTACGGAGGCCACGGTCCGCCCACATGCGTCAAGTTGATGCATGTGAGTGGGCGTGCGCGCCCTTCTCGCCCGTGACGCCGTTGCAACCCCATGCACAAGCGTCAAGTCGACGCATGTGGGTGCGGCGGCGTCACGAATCGAGCTCGTGAGCCCATGCACAAGCGTCAAGTTGACGCATGTGGGTAGGGACCGGCACGCCTCTCGGCCCCGTGGCCCGCCCACATCCGTGGAATCGACGCATCTGGGCAGGGATGGGGGAGACGGGGCGAGAAGGGAGCCTGGCCCGCGCTAGATGTTGTGTGCCAATAGGTTGTTTACACCGGCGACGCGCGACATGGGCGGCTTGCCCCCGCAGGCGCTGTGCGGACGCTCCCAATTGT
>NZ_CBIFYV010000079.1:0-11680 GCF_966187215.1 Thermophilibacter sp. | reverse complement strand
TGCTGTGCGCCGGGTGGTGGGGGTCGGTTTTCCCCCCCCTTTCTGGCCCCAACCCACCCCCCTCCCCCCCCTTCCCCCCGCTAGCGGCGGCGCCAGAGGCTGATGTAGCGGCCCACGTTGTCGGCCCCGAGCCGCGTGACGCTCCTGGACGGCAGCGAGCTCACGAAGAGCCGGCCGTAGCCCTTGGTGGCCACGCGCGAGTCGGCGAGCACGAGCACGCCCGTGTCGCTGGCGCTGCGGATGAGCCGCCCCGCCGCCTGCTTGACCGAGATGACGGCCTCGGGCAGCGAGTAGCGCCACCAGGCGCGGTCCTCGCGTCGGTCGCGCTCGCGCACGAGCGGGTCGGTGGGACTCGCGAAGGGCAGCTTGGGGATGACCACGCAGCGCAGCGTGTCACCCGCGGCGTCGAACCCCTCCCAGAACGACCGCAGCGCCATCAGCGAGAGCGTCCGCTCCGAGGTGAAGCGCTGACGCAGGCGCCGAGGCGACGACCCACGCTCCTGGCAGACCAGCTCGAGCCCCTCCGCGGCCAGGCGCGGGCGCAGCGACGCGTAGGCGCGCTCCATGTCGCGCCTGTTGGTGAACAGCGTCAGCACCGAGCCGCCCATCGCCACGTGCACGTCGAAGAGCAGGTCCTCCAGCGCCTCCGCGTAGCCGCGCTCGTTAGGCGCGGGCAGGTCGCTCGCCACCACCACGGACATGTGCGCGTCGAAGTCGAAGCTCGAGTCCAGCCGCACGTCGCGGTGGGCCGCCTCGGGCAGCGCCGCCAGGCCCACCGACCGGTCGAAGTGTGAGAAGTCCTCGCCCACGGCGATCGTCGCCGAGGTAAAGACCACGCTCATCGTCTCGGAAAGCCAGCGGGAGGCGATCTCGGCTCCCACGTCGATCTTCTCGGCCACCAGGCGCTCCTGGGCGATGCGGCGGCGCGAGCGGGCGAGACGGGCCGAGTACACGTAGCTCTCGTCCGACCCGGAGCAGATCAGCGCGACCCCGTCGCACAGCGTCGCGAGGAAGCGCGTGGCGTCCGCGAGGTCGGCGGAGAGCTGCGGGGCCTCGTCGGCGAGCGCCGAGACCGCGTCCGAGAGGGCGCGGGTGGCCTCGTCGAGCGCGTCCCCGCAGGAGGCGCCGGCCTCGGCCACCTCGCGCCACGGCGCGGAGGCGCGGACCTTCTCGTCCACCCACAGCGTCACCACGTCGTACCCGCCGTCGCCGCGGGCGAGCGGGCCCAGCTCGTGCACCGCCTCGAACAGCGACGCCGTGGCGACTTGCGCGCGCGAGACCGCCGCGGCGGCCTTGGTGAGCAGGCCCACCACGAGCGTGGACCCCTCGAGCGACATGGACTGTGCCATGACCGTGTGGATGACGCCCGTGCGCGCTGAGCCCAGCCGCTCGAAGGCGGCGCGTGCCTCGTCGCCGGAGACCTCGACAGCCCACTGGCGGCGCGCCTCGGCCTCGAAGCCGTGCGCCTCGTCCACGACCCAGTGCCTGACCGGCGGCAGGATGCGGCCCTCGGCCTCCACGTCGCGCAGCAGCAGCGAGTGGTTGGTCACCACCACGTCGGCCCGCGCCGCGCGCCGGCGCGCCCCGTGGAGCATACACTCGCCGGGGAAGTACGGGCAGCGCCCGCGCAGGCACTCGCCCGGGGTGGTCGTGAGCATCGGGCGCGGGACGTAGCGCCAGCGGATGCCCAGCGCGTCGAGGTCGCCGTCGACGGACTGGCAGGCGTAGGCGTAGGTCACCGCGACGGCCGTGAGCATGTCGGACGCCACAGCCGCCTCGGGGCGCCCGTCCGCGGGCACCTCGCCCAGCGGCAGCTCCTCCACGGCGGCGCGGTCCAGGCGCCGCAGGCAGGGGTAGTGGTCGTAGCCCTTGAGGCTCGTGAAGCTGAGCCCGCCGGGCAGCGCCTCGGCCAGCGCCGGCAGCTCGTGGGCTACCAGCTGGTCGGTGAGGGCGTTGGTCTTGGTGGCCACGCCCACCGTCACGTTGTTGCGCTGCGCGAAGAGCACCTCGGGCAGCAGGTACGCCACCGACTTGCCCACGCCCGTCCCCGCCTCGATGGCGCGGTGTGTGGAGGTGGCCAGGGCCTCGCGAACCTCGAGCGCCATCTCCACCTGCTCGGGGCGGCGCTCCAGACGCTCGTACATCCTGGACACCGCGCCGCCCGGCTCGAAGGCCGCGCGCACCTCGTCGGCCGAGGGCGCCTCCACGTGGTCGAGCTCGGCCGCGTCGGCGCGGGCGGACGCCGCGTCGGCGCGCACGAGCGCGGCGCGGTGCTGCTTGAGCGAGAAGGGACGTGGCTCAGCCTCGGCTCCCGTGGACGCGAGGTACGAGAAGATCGGCCGGAACGCCCAGCTCACGTCCTCGTGCATGCCGGCGAGAAGGGCGAGCAGTCCCTGCGGCAGGTCGGCCAGCGCGGTCAGCAGCACGCGCCACATCCCGCAGAGCGCGTCCACGTCGTCGCCGGCGCGGTGCGTGACCGAGGCGCACCCGAACGCGGCGGCCATGTCGGCCAGGCGGTGCGACGAGAGCCGCGGCAGCGCGATGCGCGAGAGCGCGAGCGTGTCGATCCAGGTGTCGCTCACGCGTCCCCCACCCGACACGCCTTCGACGAAGGTGCGGTCAAACGTGGCGTTGTGGGCCAGCACCGGCGAGCCGGCCACGAAGTCCGCGAGCGCGGCCACGGCCTCCGTGGCCTCGGGTGCGTCGGCCACGTCCAGCTCGCTGATGCCCGTGAGGCGCTGTATCTCGGGCGGGATGGGCTCGGTGGGGCGCACGAAGGTCTCGAACCGGCCCACCACCTCGCGGCCGCTGAGGCGCGCGGCGGAGATCTCGATGAGGCTGCAGTCCTTGAACGAGAGACCCGTGGTCTCGGTGTCGAGCACCACCACGTCCTCCTCGAGCGGGCCGAAGGAGCGCGCGTCGGCGCGGGCGGCCAGGCTCAGGTAGGCGCTCGCCACCGGCTCGGGCGTGCCCGGCAGCAGCAGGTCCGCCACGGTGGGCGGCTGTCCCTGCGTCATGACGCGTCCTCGAGCGCGAGCTCCACGAACCGCGCGCAGAGCTCGGGGAACTCGATGCCCGCGTGGCGCGCCGAGTCGGGGAGCAGGCTCTGGGCCGTCATGCCGGGGATGGTGTTGGTCTCGAGAAGGACCGGCTCGCCGCCGGGCGTCACGATGAAGTCGCTGCGCGAGCAGCCGCGGCAGCCGAGTGCGCGGTGCGCGCGGACGGCCAGCTCCTGTGCGCGGGCGTAGACGTCCTCGGGTAGGCGGGCGGGGATGACATGGTGCAGCTCGGAGGGCTCGTACTTGACCGTGAGGTCGTAGAATTCCGCACCGGTCACGATTTCCACCACGGGAAGGGCCTCGGGCTCGTCGTTGCCGAGCACCGGCACCGTGATCTCGGTTCCCTCCACGCAGCTCTCCACGAGCACGCGCCCGCCGGCGGCGCCGGCCGTCTCCACGGCCGCGGGAAGCTGCCCGACCTCGGTCACGCGGCTCACGCCGTAGCTCGACCCGTTGGCCGCCGGCTTCACGAAGAGCGGCAGGCCCAGCTCGTCCGCGAGGCGCGCGGCGTCGGCCTCGCTCAGTTCCGCGCCCGCCGGCAGGTCGACGCCGGCCGGGACGGGTATGCCCGCGTCGGCGAGGGCCACCTTCGTCAGGTGCTTCTCGCTGGCCAGCGCTGAGGCGGCCACGCCCGAGAAGGTGTAGGGCATGTGGAGCACCTCGAGGAGCCCCTGGATGCAGCCGTCCTCGCCGTACGCCCCGTGGAGCGCGACGAAGGCTACGTCGTAGCCGCCGCCCGTCAGGCGGGCGAGAAAGTCCTCGTCCGCGAGGTCGAGCAGGTCCGCGCGCTCGAAGCCGGCCTCCCTGAGGGCGGCGAGGCACTCGGTGGCCGAGGACAGGGAGATCTCCCGCTCGTCGGACCAACCTCCCCCTATCACGGCAACGTGCGTGCTCCTGAGGCGCTCGTTCATCGGTGCTCCTTAGCCGCGGTCATGCGCTAGACTCGGTCTGGGTACGTCCATCGAGGATACTCCCGTCACGTCGGAAACCACGCGAACAGGGGCCACAATGTCGCCAGCGCGCAACGAAGTCACTCCCGAGGGCACCAGTGCCCCCATCGACCTGCACACCGTCACGCACGGGCGCCTGCTCGAGCTGATGAGCGAGCTCGGACAGCCCTCCTTCAGGGCCAAGCAGGTGGAGGAGTGGGTCTGGTCCAAGAACGCGCAGTCCTTCGACGAGATGACCAACCTGCCCAAGGCCCTGCGCGACGAGCTCGCCGCACGCTGCACGCTCGGCGGCGTGGAGGAGGTCGCGCGCCAGGTCTCCGTTGACGGCAGCCGCAAGTACCTGCTGCGCTTCCCCGACGGCGTCAGCGTGGAGTGCGTGGGCATGCCCTCGCGCGGTCGCCTAGCCGTCTGCGCGTCCACGCAGGCCGGCTGCGCCATGGGCTGCGCCTTCTGCGCCACGGGCGCGGCCGGGCTCACCCGCTCGCTCACCGCCGCGGAGATCTACGAGCAGGTCATGCACGTCCGCGACGACTTCAACGACCGCGTGACGAGCGTCGTGCTGATGGGCCAGGGCGAGCCGTTCATGAACTACGACGCCACGCTCGGCGCCCTCAGGCGTCTCAACTCCCCTGACGGCGCCGGCATCGGCGCGCGGCGCCTCACGGTCTCGACCTGCGGCGTCATCCCGCAGATCATGCGCTTCGCCAACGAGCCCGAGCAGTTCACGCTCGCCGTCTCGCTGCACTCCGCCGTCCAGCGCACGCGCAACGCCCTCATGCCGGGCGTGCGCAAGTACTCGCTCGTGAACCTCTACAGCGCCCTCGGCGAGTACGTCAACAAAACCAGTCGGCGGCCGACCTACGAGTACGCCCTCATCGGCGGCGTCAACGACACGGACTCGGAGCTGCAGGCTCTCTGCGACTTCTGCGAGGGCACGCTCGCGCACGTCAACCTCATCCAGCTCAACGAGGTGGAGGGGTCGCGCTTCCACCCCTCCACCGAGGCTCGCGCCGAGGACTTCGTCCGCCGCCTTGCCAGGGTGGGCATCGAGGCCACGATCCGCAACTCGCGCGGAGCCGACATCGACGCCGCCTGCGGGCAGCTCAAGCAGCGCGCGGCGAGAATCTCCTAGGGTCGCATGTATAGAACGTATGTTCTAATATCCTAGGTTACGCCACTGCCTCCGGGCATCCTCCTGTGCGGCGAACCGCTCCGCCTCGAGGCTCTCGGGTGACATGCCAACGGCTTCCTCGACACGCTCCCACGAGTCTCTCACCGCATCCACCCCGCCGCGCAGGTCCGCACGTGCCTGGTCCGTGAGCAGCAGGCGATAGGCGACATAGGTGAGGCCGGCGAAGACGCCGATCGCCTTGACCAGACGCAGTGCCGACCTCACTCCTGCCCCCATGTCGTAGGTCCGGAGAGAAGGTCGACGATGTGAGCCAGCTCGTCCTCGTCCTTGAACTCAATCTCGATCTTGTTCTTGCCGCGAACGCTCTTCACCTTGACGTTGGTGTCGAGTGCCAGGCGCATCTGACGGGCGGCACGCTTGAACGACTGAGGCAGCGGTGTCCTGACGGCGCGCTCCGTGTTCTCCATGACAGAAAACAGTGGGGCAAGACTTTCTGTCTGACGGACCGACAGACGCTCGTTCACGACCTTCTCCGCCAGCCTGATGCGACCCTCCTCGCTCGGCACGGCGAGAATGGCGCGGGCGTGGCCCGCGGTCAGGCTCCCATCATCCACGAGCTTCTGGACAGGCTCCGGGAGGTCGAGCAGCCTCAGGGTGTTGGTGATAGTCGAGCGAGACTTGGAGAGGGCCTTCGCGAGCTCCTCCTGAGTGAGCCCCTTGTCCTTGATCAGCTGTCGGTAGCCGCGGGCCTCCTCGAGCGGCGTGAGGTCCGAGCGCTGCAGATTCTCGATCAGCGCGAGCTTGAAGACATCCTCATCCGAGATGTCCCTGATGACGACCGGCACCTCGGTGAGACCGGCTGCACGAGCGGCCTGATAGCGTCGCTCGCCTGCCACGATCTCGTACGTTGACCCGACCTTTCTCACCAGGAGGGGTTGGAGGATTCCGTTCTGCTTTATCGAGTCGGTGAGCTCCGCGAGGTCCTCGGCCTTGAAGCTCTTGCGGGGCTGTCCCTTGTTGGGCCGGATCTGGTCGATGGGGAGGGTCGAGTCAGGTCGCATGCCCGCTGTCTCGGCATCCGCCTCTCCGACGAGCAGCCCCAGTCCCTTGCCTAGTCCGCTCTTCTTAGCCACGTGCGACCACCTCTTTCGCGAGCTTCGCATATGCCAGGGCGCCCTTGCTCAGACGCGCGTACTGAATGACGGGAAGCCCGTGACTCGGGGCCTCCGACACCTTGACGTTACGTGGGATGACCGTTTTAAACATCTTCTTGCCAAAATAGCCCTGAACCTCATCCACGACCTGCTTTGACAACGTCGTCCTGCTGTCAAACATCGTCATGACCACACCAAAGATCTCAAGATCAGGGTTCATTCGGCGCTTCACCATCTGCATGGACTCGAGCAGCTTTGCGACACCCTCAAGTGCGTAGTACTCGCATTGAATCGGAATGAGCAGGGAGTTCGCCGCTGTGAGCGCATTGATGGTGAGAAGGCCAAGCGATGGAGGACAATCGATGAAGACGTAGTCAAAGTCATCTTTGACCTTGTCGATAGCGTCCTTGAGCACTGATTCGCGTGCCATCGTCGTAACGAGCTCGATTTCGGCCGTTGCGAGCTGAATCGTCGCGGGAACTATGAACACATTGGATGAGCAGGTCTCCTGAATCGACTCCTCAATCGGGTAGTCGTGCAGAATGACGTCATACACGTCGTGCTCGAGTTCCTCCTTTTCGATTCCGTATCCGCTCGTGCTGTTTCCCTGCGGGTCGAAATCGATGACGAGCACCTTTTTCTTGTTCTCACCCAGACATGCCGACAAGTTGATGACCGTGGTGGACTTCCCGACTCCACCCTTCTGGTTTATGACGGCCACCACCTTGCTCTGTCGCTGCGGAAGACCTCGTTTTACGTCTTTGTAGTTCATCTACGGCTCCCTGTCGCTGCTCAATGTGTGCCTTGTATCATACGGTATGTTTCACGTGGAACTATGCATGAATATTCATTTATCCGCTTTAGGCTGTTTCACGTGAAACAAACTCACTGTTCTCCGTTGTCCTTAGCATCTCACTTTCTTGGCAACGTATAAGAAGGGCCTGTTTCACGTGAAACAGGCCCTTCCTTGAGAAGTCCTATCTGGCACCCAAAGGAGATCTCTTTGCCTCGCCTGATTTGCGAGGCAATTTGACACGCGCTTTTGAAACCTTCCTATACCGAAGTATCTCTCTGTGTCCCAGATTGCGTGGGAGATCGAAGGTTTCACGTGAAACAAGCTCAAGTCCGCAGATGTCGGCCGCCCGTGATGCACAGAGAAGCTCTTCGTCTGTGGGGCGACCCTTCTCAACGACGAGCGTGCCACCAGGCCTCAGGAACGGCGTGGCATATTCAATGAGCACATTGGTCTGAGCTACGGCACGAGCGGTGACACATGTCTGTGACCCAGGAATCTCACGTGCCAAATCCTCAAGACGCGCGTGACGAGCGCTGATGCCACTGAGTCCAAGCTGCTCAGCAAACTCAGACACCGCATTGATCTTCTTGGCCACTGAGTCAACAAGCGTCGCCTGACAGTCGGACATGATCGTGAGGGGGATGCCAGGAAAGCCAGCTCCGGTTCCCATGTCAAGAAGACTATCCTCGCGTGTCAGATCGAATCCAGGCACAGCAAGCGGGAGCAGAGAGTCCACGATGTGAAGCGTCACTGCCTCGGACGGCTCGGTGATGCGCGTGAGGTTCATGACCCGGTTCTTCTCTATGACCAACTCGAGATGTCTGATGAGCAGCTCAGCCTGACGGTCGTCACAGTCGATCCCATACTGTGAGAGCTCAGAGAGCAGTTGGTCACAGAGTCTCTGGGTCATATGCTGCCTCCTGACAAGAAGTTCCGAAGCAAGAGAAATTGTCACAGAAAAGGAGAGGACGCTCAACACGTCCTCTCCCGGATGGCACTGCCTCTGTCCCTTAGCGAACCGCTGTGATGACCACGCGACGCTCTGGCTCCTCACCCTCGGAGTGCGTGGTGACACCGTCGTCGCCCCTCAGCGTGAGATGAATGATGCGACGCTCATAGGCGTTCATCGGGGCGAGGGTCACCGACCCACCGCGACTCTTGGCGCGGGCCGCTGAGCTGCGGGCCATGTCCTCGAGCTTGTGACGACGACGCGACTTGTAGCTCTCGATGTCGACCACGATGGGATAGTAGAATTTGACGCGGCTGCTCATGAGCGAGGTCAGAACCATCTGCAGGGCGTCGAGCGTGCGGCCGTGGCGTCCGATCAGAACGGCGAGGTCGCCGCCGCTCACGTCAAGAATGAGCTCCCCGTCGTCTCCGTCATACTCGTCAATGGAGCACCCGGTCTCCCCAAAGAATCCAAGGATGGACTCCAGGTACTCGACGGCCAGGTCGGCGATGCGATCCATCTCATCGTCGGTCAGGGCGACGCCGGCCTCGTAGTGCTCACGGATGCTCGCGAAGTCGTCCTCGACAGGGGCGACGGCGACGTCCTCCTGACCCTGCTCGGGATCAACCAACACGTCCCCGTCCATCGTAACCTCCATCATAAAAGTGACAATCTAATACTATAGTTCACGTGCAAGGTAACTAGTTCTTCTTGTGCGGACGCGGCTTCTTCTCGCGACGCACCACGTCAACCTCGACCGGCTTGTTGGCAGCCTCGGCCTCGGCCTCCGCCTTGGCCTTCTCCATGACGCGACGGGTGATCACCTGCTGCTGCACGACCTGCCACAGCGAGGAGGTCACGTAGTACAGCAGCACCGCGGCGGGGACGCCCCAGCCGAACCACAGCATCATGAGAGCCATGACCGCGCTCATGACCATGGTCTGGGAGCGCTGGGCGGCGTCCTGGGTGCGGGCGGTGAGCGCCATGGGCAGGAAGGTCAGCACGCCGAAGAGCAGGACGAAGACGATGTAGGGGGCCGCGGCCGCCCAGTCGCCGGCGCCGACCATCGTGGCGCAGGACGTGGAGATGGACGGGAGGATGGAGAAGAAGCTGGCGTCCTGGGGGACGGCGCGCACAACCGAGAAGAGGCCGAAGAAGACCGGCATCTGCAGGATCAGGGGCAGGCAGCCGCCCAGCGGGTTGAACTTCATGTCGGCATAGACCTTGCGCAGCTCCTCGGCCTGGCGCTGCGGGTCATCGGCGTAGCGCTGCTGGATCTCCTGCAGCTTGGGCTGCATGACCTGCATGCGTGCGGTCGACTTGGTCGAGTGCGTCATGAGCGGCGTCAGGAGCAGGCGGATGATCACGGTCAGGATGATGACCGCGAGCCCCCAGTCGCCGACGAAGCCCTCGATGCCGGCGAGCACCGTCGTCAGAAAGCCGATAAACCAATCCCACAATCCCATGGTTCCTCCGTGGTCCGCTCCTAGGGAACGGGGTCATATCCTCCGGCGTGCAGCGGGTGGCACCTCAGAATCCTGCGAATCGCAAGGCAGCCGCCCCGCGCGAACCCGTACTTCTCGATTGCCTGGCGCGCGTACTCGGAGCAGGTCGGGACGTAGATGCACCGGGGTCCGAGCAGCGGGGAGATCCTTCTCTGGTAGAGACCGATCAGCGACTCCGCCACGCGCGCGGGAACGCTCTGTCGCGAGCGGGGCATCAGACCCCGGCCTTCTTGAGGAGCCTCACCAGCGCGGTCGCGACCTGCTGGGGGGAGCTGTCGTGGGTCGCCGCGGTGGAGAACAGGATGACGTCGCATCCCTCGGCCGGCAGACCGGCCTCGCGCGCGGCCTCCCTCAGGACGCGCTTGCAGCGGTTGCGAAAGACGGCGTTGCCAAGTCGCTTCGCTGCGACGAAGGCCACCCTACCCGGATGGCCCTCGTCACACGCCAACACACGAATTCGCAGGAGCCGGTCACTCTGTCGCCGCCCCTGCGAGAAGACCCTCTCGAAGTCGCCCCTGGACTTGATGGTCCACATCATCGCGACTAGACGGTGAGGCGCTTGCGACCCTTCGCGCGACGACGGGCGAGAACGGCGCGGCCGCCCTTGGTGGCCATGCGGGCACGGAAGCCGTGCGTGGTGGCGCGCTTGCGCTTGTTGGGCTGATAGGTACGCTTCATGACTATTCCTCCCGATTGGGTTCGTACGCCCAGATAAGGTAATAAGCTCAGAGATTGTACTGACCTTCTCTCCGGTCTGTCAATTTGAGCACCCGAAATCTTCATGGTAGATGCCGGAAACGCGTCCGGGCGGGCAGTCGCGCGCCCTGAAAAGACGTGCAAAGAACGGATTCATCTTTGCATATCAAGAGAAAAGTGCTCCACGCATGCTATGATTTTTCGACCATTTCACAACGATAATCCGAGTTTTCGACAAGTTTTTCTCGTCTGATGAAAAGTTTGCATCAAATCGGATTCGCAGTGAAAAGTTTTCTACAGGCGTTGAACGGGTGTTGAAAAGGGGAGACGTGGCGCGCGACTTCTACCCATTCGTGGAGGGCGAGAGCGAGGGCGACGACACCGGCGCGCGGCCGCTCGAGGTCCGCGAGGCGGCGCGCATCGCGGTCTACGACGACACGGCGGCGGCGCCGCGCGTGGTGGTGGTCGAGGCGGGCGAGGTGCGCGCCTACCTCGAGGAGGTCACCGCCACGGTCGCCCGTCTCGTGCGCGAGCAGGGCGGAAGCGTTCCCTTCATGGTCATCAGGGAGATCGTGGAGAACTTCGTCCACGCCTACTTCCAGGCCCCCACGATCACGATCCTCGACGGCGGGAATACGATCCGCTTCTCGGACCGGGGGCCGGGCATCCGCGAGAAGTCCCGGGCACTCGAGTTCGGGACGTCATCGGCGACCGAGGAGATGAAGCGCTACATCCGAGGCGTGGGGAGCGGCCTTCCGTACGTCCAGCAGTACATGGAGGACAAGGGGGGCAGCCTCGACATCGAGGACAACCTCGACGGCGGGACGGTGGTGACCATCTCCACCCGTCCGCGCGAGGAGGCGCGGGCGGTGTCGGGCGGCCGGGACGACGCGGCACCCGGCGCGGTTGCCGCGCCGGCGGCGCCGATGCCCACGGGCGCATTTGGGTTCGCACCGGCCGCCCAACCGTATCCCATGGGCGCCCAGATGCCTACAAACCAGCAGGTCGCGGGCTACCCCGCGTGGCCCGCGACCACGCAAGTGCCCGCATGGGGGACCCAGCAGGCGCCGCAGGGATGGGCACCGGCGCCGCAGGGCGCGCCCTGCCCGCCGGAGGGCATGTCCCAGGCGGTGTCGCAGATAGGGGCCGCGCTCGACGAGCGCTCGCGCCAGGCGCTCTCGTATCTGGCACAGAGCGGCGCGGCGGGCCCCACCGACCTCGTGCGCGCCTTCGGCTCGAGCGCCGCCACCTGGTCGCGCGCCCTGTCATCCATGGCGGCCCAGGGACTCGTGACCAAGGTGGGGCAGAAGTACCAGCTCACCGGCATCGGTCGGACGCTCGCCTAGGGCCCCGGAACAGCTTGGCCAGAGGGGGAAGGGGGTTCCCCCCCCCCCCCCCATCCGTCTACCATTTTTTTCCCCACCCCCCCTCTTGTTCCC
>NZ_CBIFYV010000078.1:0-8745 GCF_966187215.1 Thermophilibacter sp. | reverse complement strand
GCGAGCGTAGGCAACTCACAGCATGCGGGAGGCCTCCCTATTTGTCACCCTCGGGGCGTAAACAACGTCTTGGCACTGAACAGCTAGCGGGCGGCGCGGGGGCTTCTCGCTGCGCGTTTACCGTACCGTTTACCGCATCGTTTACCGCGCCGTTCAACGCGCCGTTGGTCCTGATGCCCTGATTAGCATACATTTGGTTTTATGAATCCGACAAAACGCGATGAGAACTTTCAGACTTACTCTGAAGTGTATGTTATTCAGGCCGCGCACCGTCATCGGGCGAGAAGGGAGGCGCGTCCGCGGCCAGCAGCGGCGGCGCCACAACTCGCGTGTAGAGGACCAGCCACATGATCGACACGCAGAACCCGGCCAGCACGTCCGAGGCGTAGTGGACGCCCAGGTAGATGCGGCTGACGCCCACCATGACGATGACCAGGCCAAACACGACGCACCACACCACGCGCATCACGTCGCGGCGGTGGAAGCGCCAGACCATCCAGATGAGCAGGCCAAAGAAGGCCATGGAGACCATCGAGTGGCCGGAGGGGAAGCTGTAGCCGCTCTCGGCCACCAGGCGGAAGCCGTCCGGGCGCGGCCGCTGCACGATGAACTTGAGCAGCTGGTTGAGCGCCACCACGCCCACGAGGTTCACGCTCACGCACCAGCCCGGCGCCCTGCCCGGGGCCAGCGCGGCGATCACGGCCGCCATCACGGCGAGCACCACCACCGAGGCGAGCGACGTCACACCCTCCATGAGCGGCGTAAGCGCGTCGGAGCGCAGCCGCACCACAAAGAGCTCGTAGGCCATCGTGTCGAGGCGCAGGACGCTGCCCTCGGTCACGTCCTCGAGCAGCAGCATGAAGACGAGCGCCGCGGCGAGAAGCACCGCGAGCCGCGCGTTCTGACGAAGAAGGCCCAGGGCGCCGCGCGCGATGTCGCGGACGTCCTGGGCCAGCTCACGGGCAGTGGCCATGGCTACAGGTGGGCCTTGAGCTCGGAGACGAGCGCGGGCTTGGGCATGCTGCCGACCATCTGGTGGACCGGCTGGCCGCCCTTGAACAGGATCATCGTGGGGATGGAGACGATGCGGAAGCGCGTGGCGAGCTCGGCCTCCTCGTCGACGTTGCACTTGTAGACGGCCAGCTGGTCGGCCATCTCGTCGCCGACCTCCTCGATGACGGGACCGAGCGCGCGGCACGGACCGCACCACGGCGCCCAGAAGTCCACGAGGACGGGCTTGTCGGAGCTGGTGATGACGGAGTCGAACTCGGCGTTGGTGATCGCCTGGGACATGGGGACCTCCCTCTGTCGGGGTCGTTTGTGACGTTGACGGGCTTATTCCCGTTTTACACTGGTCTGAGACAGCCGGAAGCGAGGGAGGGGCCATGGCCTCAGAGCGGGACGCGCGCCGGCGCGCGTGCGTGGACAAGACCGACGCCGAGCTCGACGCGCTCGTCTCGCGCGGCGTGCGGATGGGCGGCAACGCGTTCTCGGAGGTGCTTCTCGTCAAGGGAGGGCTCAACGACGCCGAGCGCGCCGGCGGCGAGCCGCTGGGCGGCGCGGACGGCACGGCCCTGCGCGCGTCGCTGGCGGCGCTCGGCTACCGGCCCGAGGACTGGGAGTGGCTGCTGGCCGAGGACGCGTCCGGCGAGCCGCTCGACGGCGCCCTCGCGTGCGAGGCCGTCTGCGCGCTCGACCCCGCCACGATCGTCTGCTGCGACGAGCGCGCCGCCAACGTCCTGCGCGAGGCCTACGCTGATGACCTGGCTGACCTCCCGTCGCTCGAGGAGGCGATGCTCGCGCCCGGCTACGTGGTCCGCGTGCGCGGCATGCGCGTGCTCAACCTCGGTGGCTTCGAGGCCGCGCTCGGCGACGCGCGCCAGAAGCAGCTCATGTGGGCGCGCCTCAAGCAGATCCCGCCGCTCGGCGAGCCGTACTAGGTGCCCGCGCGTCCTTCTCGCCCGCGGCGGCCCGGCGCGGTATCCTTAACGTATCTGTTGCAGCTTGGGAAGGAGCCTCGCTCATGCCGAACATCCCCGCACCCGTTGACGCCACGACCACGCCCGCCTGGGCCGCGCTCAAGGAGCACCACGACGAGATGGTCGCGTCGGGCTTCTCGCTCAAGGAGGCGTTCGCCTCCGACGCCGCCCGCGTCGACAACCTCTCGTTCGACATGGACGACCTGCACTTCGACCTCTCCAAGAACCTCGTCGACGAGAAGACCATCGGCCTTCTGTGCGACCTCGGCCGCGCCGTGGGCCTGGAGCAGCGCCGCGACGCGATGTTCGCCGGCGAGCACATCAACACCACCGAGGACCGCGCCGTCCTGCACACCGCGCTGCGCCGCCCGGCCGAGGACGCCGGCAAGCTCATCGTCGACGGCCAGGACTGCGTGGCCGACGTCCGCGAGGTGCTCGACCGCATGTACGCCTTCGCCGAGAAGGTGCGCTCCGGCGAGTGGACCGGCGTCAGCGGCAAGCGCATCGAGCACGTCATGAGCATCGGCATCGGTGGCTCCGACCTGGGCCCCGTCATGGTCTACGAGGCGCTCAAGCCCTACGCCGACGCCGGCATCGACTGCCGCTACGTCTCGAACATCGACCCCAACGACATGGCCGAGAAGGTCAAGGGCCTCGACCCCGAGACCACGCTCGTGATCATCGTCTCCAAGACGTTCACCACGCTCGAGACCCTCACCAACGCGCGCGAGGCCAAGACGTGGATGCTCGACGCGCTGCGCGAGGCCGGCGCCATCGACGGCTCGGCCGAGCAGGACGCCGAGGCCATCAAGAAGCACTTCGTGGCCGTCTCCACGGCGCTCGACCTGGTGGCCGACTTCGGCATCGACCCCGAGAACGCCTTCGGCTTCTGGAGCTGGGTCGGCGGCCGCTACTCCGTTGACTCCGCGGTGGGCCTCTCGCTGATCATCGCCCTCGGGCCGGAGCGCTTCGAGTGCTTCCTGCGCGGCTTCCGCGACCTCGACGTCTACTTCAAGGAGACCCCGCTCGAGCAGAACGTCGTGGCGCTCATGGGCCTGCTCAACGTCTGGTACGTCAACTTCTGGGGCTACGGCAGCCACGCGGTGCTGCCGTACAACCAGTACCTGCACCGCTTCCCGGCCTACCTGCAGCAGCTCACGATGGAGTCCAACGGCAAGAGCGTGCGCTGGGACGGCACGCCCGTGACCTCCGGCACCGGCGAGATTTTCTGGGGCGAGCCGGGCACCAACGGCCAGCACGCCTTCTACCAGCTGATCCACCAGGGCACGCGTCCCATCCCGGCCGACTTCATCGCCTTCGTGAACACGCCCAACCCCACCAAGGACGGCGACCAGGACGTCCACGAGCTCTTCCTCGGCAACTTCCTCGCGCAGACCAAGGCGCTGGCCTTTGGCAAGACGGCCGACGAGGTGCGCGCCGAGGGCACGCCCGAGTGGATGGTGCCGGCGCGCTGCTTCACCGGCAACCGTCCGACTACGTCGATCTTCGGCGATGACCTGACGCCGCACGCGCTCGGCGAGCTCATCGCGCTCTACGAGCACATCACCTTCGTCGAGGGCACGGTCTGGGGCCTGGACTCCTACGACCAGTGGGGCGTCGAGCTGGGCAAGCAGCTCGCCAAGCAGATCACGCCCGCCTTCCACGACGACGCGGCGCTCGCCGAGCAGGACGCCTCCACGCAGGCGCTCATCAAGTACTACCGCGCGCACCGCAAGTAGGCGAGAAGGACAACGCGCAACAGGCAGCGGGCCGTCGGGCGAGGAGCTCGGCGGCCCGTTTTGTGCGCGCGGTTCCATGATGACGGCCGTTGTTCGGCTTGGTTTTCGACTATGTACACTCCCGCGCGGGATACCAAATACAGAACCGCAGGTGAGGCGTGGTGTCGCGGCTTCGTTGTCGTCGTCTGAGTGTACATAGTCGAAAGGCGATGGTCGCGGGGCTCAGAAAGCGTCGCGCGAGAGGCCGTGACTATCAGCTTCCTGAAGACCTCCTGGGCCCCACGTTCCTCGGGCGTCGCAGATGCCCGAGGTGGTCGCGCCCGCCTCTGCGAGCGGTCGCAAAGCGGCCTTCAGCGCTTTCAGGTTACGGAAAATGACCAAGATGGCCTTCTTTGGGGTCCCTACGTCAATAAATGCTCTCCGGCGCCCAGTTTCTGCGACTAAATAATTCGAGAAATCTGACAGCTTCTGTGAGCATTTGGGCTGGTTGAGCGCTCAAATTCACGGGCCCTATGCCTCGACGTTGGCTCACGGGCAAATTGATAGGGTACCTACCACAACAATTTTAAATCTAAAATCAAACACACTATTACTCTAAAAAATACATTTTAGCTGGGAAAACTTTACAAAAAACAAGAAAGTCATGATGCTAAACTCACACTGATTTGTATAGGTCGGAAGTGTGTCGCCCTGTTTTCCGGGGCGGCCGAAATCCAAGGGACCTTGGGAGTCGGTGATCAGCGTGAGACACAAGGGAAAGCATTTAGCGCAGAGGATCAAGAGACAGAGGTGGAAGGCCGCCCTCGCGGTGTTCCTTTCGGTTCTGCTGGTCTTCCAGTCCTCGAACATCCAGGCTGTCGCAGCGGAGCTCCTGAACGGCTCCGGCGCCGATCAGACTCCGATCGTCGAGGACAGGATGGCCGACGAGACGACGTCCGAGGAGGGCTCGACCGAGGAGGCCGACCCCGCGGATGAGGCCGCGGAGCCCGTCGACGAGGAGGCCGCCGACCCCACCGGCGCAGCTGGGAACGAGGAGGTCACGGTCGAGGAGCAGCCCGACGAGGCTGCCGAGTCCGCCGCTCCCGTTGAGCAGGCGGACACCACCGTCACGCTGAACGTGGACATCACGGGCGCCACGCTCAAGTACATGACCGACGACGGCGAGAAGACCGTCGCGCCGGCGGACGAGAACAAGACCGTCGAGGTCTCCGACACCCTCGACTTCAAGTTCACGGTTGTCCCCGATGACGGTCAGCAGGTCTCTTCCGTCAAGATCGGCGAGAAGGACCTCACGGCCGACGCGGACGGCACCTACACGATTGCCGCCGCGGATCTGACCGACGACGCGACGATTGCCGTTTCGACCGAGCCCGTCCCGGCTGAGGAGGCCGCTGAGACGAACACCGCCGACGAGGCTACTGAGGACGAGGCACCCGCCGACACGAACAAGAGCGATGCTGCGGTCACTGACGAGGTGCAGACTGACGACGGCTCAGCCGTTCAGGTTCTCGAGCAGGACGATCAGACCGCTGACGTGAGCAGCCCCGCCTACGAGGGCTACGCCTATGTCGGCGACGTTGTGGTCAAGGTGACGGCCGGCGAGGGCGTGCTCCCCGAGGGCGCCACCGTCAGCGCCTATCAGGTCAACCGTCAGGATGTCATCGACGCGGTTGCCGACGTTGTCGAGAGCGATGGTCAGACTGAGCTGAAGAACTCCGTTGCCATCGACGTGACGCTGATCGGTCCTGACGGCAACGTCATCCAGCCCGAGGGAGCGGTAAACGTCTGCTTCTTCAACACCAACCTTGGCGACGGCGCGATCAGCGTCTACCGCGTTGCCAATGACGCTTCCTCCGTTCAGAAGATTGGCACCCGCCAGGCCGACGCTTCTGTCCAGTCTTTCGACGTGGACCACTTCTCAATTTATTTGGTCGGAGAGGAAGTTCGCGTTGTCACCTATGAGTTTTGGGCTGGAGATGAGCTCGTTTCTTCCCAGGTCGTTAAAGATGGCGATGTCCTTTATGAGCCCGCTATTCCGGAGCAGAAGGGCAGCGTTTTTGCCGGCTGGAAGATGGAGGGCGATCAAGACTTTTTCGATTTTGACTCGCCGGTTAAGGTGAATGAAGATTCACCTACCAACAAGGTGCGGGTCAATGCAACATTCGATGAGGCCGTGTATGTGTTCTTCATGGACGGCAGGGGGGATGATGCACGCGTTATTCGTACGAAGCAGGGTGCGAGTAGCGATGCCGTTACAGTTGACGATGTGGCGTTCCCTGTTGACTCAGTGCACGGAATCGAGGGCTGGTATTACGACCAGGGGTTGACGGATCGCGTTGAAGATAACCAGGTTTCTCTCGCTAACGGCGACGTGACGCTTTACCCGAATGTTGTGAGCGGCAACTACATCACGTTCGATTCTAACGGCGGCAGCTATGTTGCGCCCGAGTTCTACCTCCCTGATGCAAATACTAAGGCACCGCAGAACCCGACGCGTGCTGGGTATACGTTTGACGGATGGACCTCTGACATCGAGGGCAACAACGAATATCAGTGGGGGAGCACCATCTCGGATCCCATTACGCTTTATGCTCAGTGGAATCCGAGGGAAGACACCAAATATACGGTTATCTATTGGGTCGAGAACGCCAACGATGACGACTACTCGTACTACAAGTCCGAGACGCGACAGGGTACCAGCGGATCGACCACAAACATTTCTGCAAGCGATAGGGACATTGCCGTAACAGGTGTTAAGGATATCTTCGGTAATGATGCAGGAGAGTGGGACAGGACCGCTAGGGAGAACTTGGCATATCCGTATCACGTTAGCAAGGAGCGTCCGGTTGAAAACACCACGATAAAAGGCGATGGCTCTACAATCGTTAACGTATATTACGATCGCAATGAATATACGCTAACGTTTAAAGAGAGCCGCAATAGTAGCCAAATTGTTAAAAAGATAACTCTAAAGTGGGGACAAAATCTCAATAAGAATGAGTGGCCTTCTTCCGGCAACAATAGGGAGAATGATAACTGGCTTATTGGCAGCAACTCGTACCTGGCCTTCACAAGCACAATGCCATATGGGGGTGGCACTTTATGGAAGCCCAGCGTAGGGTACGGGCCTAGCACGGAAACGGCCTATTACTACACCGAATCACTAGATAGAGAATACGAACTAGATCACTATGATACGGCACTGGTCAGTAGCTCCATGAATGTTGCCGCCCAGGATAGATATGAAATTAACGGCTTCACTCTCAACGAAAGCCGGAGCACCAAAGTCGGACGGCCGTATGACAACGCAAAGTTCTACTACGATAGAAACTCATATTCAATAGTATATATAAATAATGGAATCGAGGAGCATACAGCTGAATACAAATATGAGCAAGATATCTCGGACGCGGGAAACTACATCCCGGAGCGGGGCAATGTCCCAAGCAATTATGAATTCAAGGGCTGGTATGCAGATCCTGAGGGCGAGGTCCCGTTCAGCTTTGATGGCGAGACGATGCCTGCTTACAACATTACGGTGTACGCGAAGTGGGCAGCTCCCACACATACTGTGAAGTTCTATGATGCGGATTGTCAGCTTGTTGACACCGCTACGGTCGAGGACGATGCTGCGATCGATCAGAACGACATTCCCAGCATCACCGTTCCTGAGGGCTATCAGCTTTTTGGCTGGGCAACGAAGGACGACGAAGGAAATCTGGTTCCGTATAACCTCGACGAGCATGTGTTCGACGACCTTGAGCTATATCCCTACCTGGTGAGCAATGCCAAGGTTCAAGTCACATATGACGAAAACGGTGGCAACGGCACCGTTGCCGATGACAAGCAATACGCGCAGGGCTCCTATGCCGACATACAGTCAGCCGAAGGTGTGACTGCGCCTTCTGGCAAAGTTTTCGTCGGCTGGAGCACTGAGAAAGACGGCCAAGGCGACATCTACTACCCAGGCGGCAAGATGGAAATCACCGCCGAGATGGTGAGTTCAGGAAAGGTGATCCTGTACGCGCAGTGGGCTGACGCGAGCGCAACCACGACGATTACGTATGTTGCAAACTACCCCGGGATTACAGAAACCGACCAGCCCGCGAACAAAGTGGTCACGATTGATGTCAACAAAGAACACTCGGTCTATACGCTTACCGAGGCTGGCTTCACGGCGCCGCAGGGCTATCGCTTCACCGGCTGGAAGGCCGATGATGGAAAGACCTACAAGCCAGACGACATTGTTGCCGCCGATAATCAGGACCCCAAGGCGAATACGTTGACCGCTCAGTGGGAGGTTGCAAACGGCGTAGTGGCATACAATCTGTCGCTTGATACTGCTTCATGGCAGGGTGACGTTCCTGAGGGTCTTGTGTACTATCGAGACGCTTCCAACGGGGCACCGATTTATAAAATGATGCAGTCGTTTGGCGAGGGTGATACCACTCGAGTTATTGGCGACATCCCAACTGCCGATGGTTATGCCTTCGTAGGCTGGTGGGATAAGCTACGAACCGGCTCCGGAGACGACGAGGGCACGGTATATAGTGAGGCTACCTTCCGTGCGGAAGGCGATACGATAACGTATCCCTATAACGGCAAGCTTGCCAACGCTGCCGACTACACATTGGACGCTGTTTGGGCGTACATGGACGTTGAAGGTGGAGAGTACGTCTATGACGGGAATGTGCACTCGGTGAAGGCCCAGTCTGCCTTTTCAAAGTCGATAGAGGACGAGTACATTCAGCAAATTATCGATTCCGGACAACTCGTCTTTGGCGAGATGCGGTACTACCTCGTAGATGATGAGGGCGAAGTTATTGAGGACTACGGCACCACTAACCCCGAATTCGAAGATGCGGGTACCTATCACGTCAAGGTGACTCAAGATGTGACTGCGAATGGTGTAAAGACGACCATTTCAGATACGGCAACAATCACCATCGCCAAGCGCCCGGTGGCCCTCACCGGCTCCGCGACCAAGACCTACGACGGCACCGACGCCCTGCTGGGCGACGTGGAGC
>NZ_CBIFYV010000077.1:0-13857 GCF_966187215.1 Thermophilibacter sp. | reverse complement strand
GGCACCTGAGGTCCGGAGCCGGGAAACGGGAAAGGGGGAGAAGCCGAGTCCGTCGCCGGGCGCGCCCCGGCGGCTAGCAGCAGGCCTTGAACTCCGCGATCTTGGCGGCGAGCGCCTCGGGGTCGTCCTGGAGCTTGAGGATCGTGCTGCCCACGAAGGCGCCGTCAGCGCCGGCAGCCTTCACCTGGGCCGCCACCTCGGGGGTGTGCACGCCCACGCCGCAGTAGATCGGGTTGGTGAGCCCGCGCTCGCGCAGGTAGTCGATGCACGACTTGAGCGTGGGGTGCTCGGGCGTGGCCTGGCCCTCGGCCGGCACGGCCTGCAGGTAGGTGAAGCCGTTGGAGGACAGCGCGTAGGAGACCTCGTCCTCGGGCAGGTGGAACTGCACGTAGCAGCTCACGCGCAGGCCCGCGTCGATGACCTGGTTCTTGATCGTGTCGTCCTTCAGCCCCACCAGGATGATGTCGAGGTACCCGTTGTCCAGGCAGAACCGGGTGAACTTCTCGACGCCGATCTCCTCGACCACGTTCTCGTAGACCATGAGGATGAACTCGGTGCCCGGGAGGTCGCGCTTGACGGCGGCCATCTCCTCCATGTAGCGGTCGTAGTCGTCGCAGGCCTCGAGCGCCTTGGCCATGCGCCCGGCGATCAGCTCGCTCTCGAGGAACGGGTCGCGAGACGGGAAGTCGATCTCGATGGTGTCAACGCCGCTCTCGACGTAGGTGCGGGCCATCGCCGCGCTCGCCTCGAGCGTGGGGTAGCCGTTGCACAGGTAGGCGATCAGCTTCATGGGTGTCCTTTCTTGTCGCTCGCGCGCGCCGGCGCTAGCCGAGGTAGGCCTTCTCGAGGAGCTCGGCGAACTGCGGGACGGTCGGGATGATCGGGTTGGTCTTGGTGCAGCCGTCGGCCAGCGAGATCTCGGCCATCTGCTGCAGGTTGGCGAAGTAGGCGTCCTTGTCGGGGATGGCCTCGGCCAGCGTGGGGATGCCTACGCGGCGGTTCAGGTCGCGCACCACGGTCGCGAAGTCCGTGGCGTCCACCTTGGCGGCCAGGGCGTCGTAGACCGCCTTGGCGCGCGCGTCAGCGCTGTTCCAGTCGATGACGTAGGGCATGAGGATCGCGCAGAGGCGGCCGTGGGCGACCGGGAAGAAGCCGCCGATGGTCTGCGCCATCGAGTGCACGATGCCGAGCGAGACGTTGGTGAAGGCGAGGCCGGCGACCATCGAGGCGTTGGCCATCATCTCGCGCGCCTCCATGTCGTCGCCGTCGTCATAGGCGCGCGGCAGCCACTTGACGATGTCGAGCGCGGCCGCCTCGGCGAGCACGTCCGCCACGTAGTTGGCGCGGTTGGAGACGAGCGCCTCGACGGCGTGCGTGAGGGCGTCCATGCCCGTCTCGGCCGTCACGTGGGCGGGCATCGTGCGAGCCACCTGCGGGTCCACGATGGCGATGTCCGGCATCATCTCCATGTCGCCGATGCCGTGCTTGTGACCCGTCTCGTCGTCGGAGATGACCACCGAGCGCGAGACCTCGCTCGCGGTGCCGCTCGTGGAGGGGATGCACATGAAGCGCGCCTTGGCGCGCAGCTTGGGCAGCGGCTTGGTCGCCAGGATCTTCTCGAGGGAGTCGAGCTCGGGGTGCTCGTAGATGACCCACATGGTCTTGGCCGCGTCCATGACCGAGCCGCCGCCGAGGGCGCAGATCAGGTCGGGCTGCCACTCGAGCATCGCGTCGGCGCCGCGGCGCACGGTCGAGAAGTGCGGGTCGGGCTCCACGCCGCGGAAGACGGTGGTCTCGGCGCCCGCCTCGTGGAAGTAGCCCTCCACGGTGGCGAGCGTGCCGTTCTTCTCGACCGACGAGCCGCCGATGACGATCATCGCGCGCTCGCAGGGCACGGACTTGATGTACTCGAGGCAGCCGTCGCCGAACATCAGCTCGCTGCCGGCCAGCTTCATGGGACGCATCATTTTGCGTGTTTCCTTTCCCGGCGGTCCCCCGCCGATCGGACAGTGGATCCTACTTGTGGAGCGCGTCGAGGACCTCGCGCACGAGGTCGTAGTCGATCGGGTTGTGGACGTCGCCGCCCTTCTTGAGGCTCGAGCCGATGATGGCGCCGTCGGCGATGTTGAGCTGGTCGTCGATGTTCTCGGCCTTGACGCCGCTGCCGGCGATCACGGGCACGTCCACCACGGACTTCACGCGGCGGATCATGTCGATGGGGGTCTCGACGCCGATGGCGGAGCCGGTGACGATGATCGCGTCGGCCCCGCAGCTCACGGCCTCCTTGGCCGAGGTCTCCACGGGCACCTCGATCACGGGGTGGCTGTGCTTGACCTGCACGTCGGCGAGCACCATCACGTCGGTCGCCTCGAGGTTGCGACGGGTCTCCATGCACAGCTTGGAGCAGGGCGCGATGAGGCCGTTGGTGAACAGCACCGTGTCCACGAAGACGGGCACGCGGACGAACTGGCAGCCGTTGGCCTTGGCGATGGACAGCGACGCCACGCAGTCGTTGAACGCGGCGTCCACGCCCACCGGGATGCTCACCGCGTCGCGCACGCGGGCCGTGGCGGCGGACAGGGCCGCCACCTGCGGCGTGTCGAGAAGGGCGCCGAAGGGGTTGTCGTTCATGTTCTCGACGATCACGGCGTCCACGCCGGCGCGCTCGAGCGTGAGGGCGTCGGCCACGGCCTGGTCCATGATCTTCTTGACGTCCCCGCCGAACTCCGCGGTCCCCGGCAGGGCGAGGCAGTGGACCATGCCGATGACGAACTTGTTGCCCTGTGAGATGACGCTCCTGATGTCCATGATTCCTTCCTTTCCGTGACGGTATCTCGCGCGGGCGCTAGGACTCGTGCGCCCGGTGGTAGTCGGCGATGCCCTCGAGGGCCACGCGGCACAGCAGGTCCTCGCCGTCGGCGCGCTCCTGGCCCTTCATCGTGTCCTTGAGGTTCTCGAGGACCGTGCAGAGGGTCAGCGCGCAGGCGCGCACGCCCATGAGGCGGCAGACGGTGAGGATGCAGGACGTCTCCATGTCGACGCCCGAGACGCGCAGGCGGCGGAGCTCGTCGAAGGTCGCGGACATGTCGCGGCCGAACTCCTTGGAGAAGCGCGAGTCGTGCATCTGGGTGTAGAAGCCGTCCATCGTGCAGAAGACGCCGTTGTCGTAGCGCTTGCCGTGGCGCGCCACGACCGCGTTCATCGTGTTGACGAGCTCGACGTCGGCGACGGCCGGGTAGGCCTGCTCGACGTAGGTGGCGCTCGTCCGCTCGCGGCGCATGGCGGCGATGGGGATCATGAAGTTGCCGAGCATGTCGTCGTCGAGCGACATCGAGGTGCCCATGCGCACGGCCACGCGCATGCCGGCCTCGTACATCTCCTCCATCGCGATCGCCGCCGTGGGGGCGCCCATGCCGGTGGACGACACCGTCACGGGGATGCCCTGGTAGGTTCCCGTGTAGGTGTTGAACTCGCGCATGAAGGCCACGTGCGTGGGGTCGTCGAGGTACTTCTTGAGCACCTCCACGCGCCACGGGTCGCCCGAGAAGATCACGTACGGGGCCACCGTGTCCCGGTCGGCACCCATGTAGAGCGTTGCCATCCCATACCTCCTAACAGGCCCTGAAGGCCTCGAAGCGGCTCATGAACGTATCCAGGTCGGGCGCGCCGGTGCAGCACCCCTCGTGCTCGAGGACGAACGACGAGAGCGTGGAGCCCATCCGGCAGCAGTCCTCGAGCGGGCGGTCGTTGACGAGCCCGTAGAGGAAGCCCGACATGTAGGCGTCTCCCCCTCCGGCCGTGTCCACGACCTCGGTGCACTGGCACACGGGCACGCACGCGGTCTCCACCGAGCCGTCGTCGCGCATATGCCAGAACTGGCTGCCGCGCTCGCCGTAGGTGGTCACGATCACGCGCGCCTCGCCGCGCTCCATGAGCTCGGTGATCGAGCCGAGGCCGAACTGCCGCTCGATGCCCGCGCGCTCGCTCTCGTTGGTGAAGATGACCCGGCTCTTGAGCAGCAGCTCCTCCAAAAACGGGCGCGGGAAGGCGTCGTCGTCGGCCTTCATGCCAAAGACCACGGGGACGCCGTGCAGGCGGCACTTGCGGAAGAACTCCTCGTTGTCCGGGCGCGACGCCACCGTGACCACGCCGTAGCGCACGCCCTCGAAGAGGCGGTCGTCCAGCGGTCGGTGGTAGCGGGCGTCCATGGAGCCCGGGTAGAACAGCGTGACGTGCTGGCCCTCGTTGTCCTCGATGAGGTAGCAGACCGAGGTGGCCTCGCCCTCCACGACGGTGGTCGCGTCGAGCGGCACGCCCGCGCCCTCGAGGAAGGCGCGGAAGCCGTTGGTCTCCCAGTCGGGCCCCACGCGCAGGATCGGCATGGCGCTCACGCCCAGGCGGCACAGGGCGTAGGCGATGTTGACGTGGCAGCCGCCGTAGAACACCGTCGCGCAGGTGCTGTTGTCGATCAGCGAGGTGTGGCCCACGCGGGCCGGGCTCTTGATCTTGACGATGTGGTCCATGCTCACGTAGCCGCTCGTCAGAACCTGGCACGCCACGTCAGATCACCCCCTCGTCGAGCATCGAGAAGAGCTCGTCCTCGGACACCACGCGGCCCAGGTACTTGGCGATGTCGTCCAGGTGGACCTGGTTGACCACGTCGGAGTTGGTGGCCACGCACTCCCGCACCACGATCGGGTCGTAGTTGAGGTAGAACGCGTCGGTCACGGTGGCGCGGATGCAGCAGTTGGTCTTGGTGCCCACCACGATCAGGCGCCGGATGCCGTTCTCGCGCAGCACGAGGTCCAGGTCGGTGCCGAAGAAGCCGCTGTAGCGCCGCTTGCGAATCACGTAGTCGCGCTCGGCGTCCACCTCGAGCATCGGGTCGATCTCGATGCCCGGCGTGCCCTCTATGCAGTTGGGGCGCATTGCGGCGGCCTTCTCGTCGACCTTGCCCGCGCGGTTGCAGTGCTGCAGGAAGATCACGAGCTTGCCCTTCTCGCGGCACTTGGCGAGCACCTCGGCGATCCGGGGCAGGACCTCGCGGTTCTGCGGGTAGAAGACCAGCCCGTCGGGGTCGGTGAAGTCGCGGACCATGTCCACGATGACGAGCGCGGTGCCGTCGTCCCTAGCCATTGGAGAACCCCCTCGTCCTGACGTTGCGGCGCTGGGCCACGGAGACCACGGCGAGGACCGCCACCATGAGCACGTACGGGATCACGTCGAAGAGGCCGGAGGCGGGGCCCGCGTAGATGGCCAGGTTGATGGCGAGGGCGCGCGCGAAGCCGAACATGATCGCGTAGAGCGAGGAGGACAGCGGGTCGCCGCGGCCGCAGTAGATGGCCGCGATGGCAATGAAGCCGCGGGAGGCGGTCATGTTGTTGGTGAACATGCCCATGCGCTCCGTCGAGAGGTTGATGCCGGCGAGCGCGCAGCAGACCGCGCCGATCAGGATGGCCACGTACTTGTAGGTGTTGGCCTTGAGGCCCAGGCTGCGGGCGGCGTCCTCGTTCTCGCCCACCACGCGCACGTAGGTGCCGAAGCGCGTCTTGTACATGACCGCGAACATGACGGCGATGCCGGCGAAGGCCACGTAGGTGAGCAGGGGGTGCCCCGAGAGGATGCGCCCGACGATGGGGATCTGCCCGATCAGCGGGATGTTGATCTGCAGGTCGGCCACGTTGAGCCCGGGGACCGTGATGTTGGACGTCCCCATGATGACCATCACGAAGCCGGCGATGGCGGGCACGAGCAGGTTGATGGCGAGGCCGATGACGATCACGTTGCCCTTGAGCGTGACCCCCATGAACGAGAAGACCACGCCCAGCGCCAGGCTCGCCACGATGGCGGCCGCCGCGCCCATCACGAGGTTGCCCGTGAGGGCCGCGACCAGAGTCGAGATGAACGCGCCCATGAGCATCATGCCCTCGAGGGCGATGTTGAGGACGTTTGCCTTGTAGGCGAACACGCCGCCGATGACGCACAGGATGATGGGGGCGCTGTGATAGACGGTGTCGTAGAGGATGTTGCCGATGAGCTCCATGTCCCTACGCCTCCTCTCCGCTGACCGCCTTGCGCGCGGCGAGCCACTCCGAGACCTGACGGCGCAGGCCGAGGCGCTCGTCGATGAACTTCGCGGCAAGGAACAGGATGATGAGGGCCTGGACGACCGAGACGATCTCCTTGGGCACGGACGAGTACATGTTGATGTTGTCCGCGCCCGTCTTGAGGGCGGCGTAGAGCACCGCCGCGATGATGACGCCCACGGGCGAGTGGCCGCCGAGCAGCGAGACGAGCATGCCGTCCCAGCCCAGGCCCGGGCTGCCCGAGAAGTCGAGCGTGTAGTGGAACTTCTCGCTCATCATCCAGCCGGCGCCGGCGAGGCCCGACAGCACGCCCGAGATGACCATGAGCAGGATGATCTTGCGGTTGACGCGCATGCCCGTGGCCTCAGCGAACTCGGCGTTCTTGCCCATCGCGTCGATCTCGTAGCCGAGCTTGGAGCGCTTCATGACCACGAGCATGACCACGAAGCCCACGATGGCGATGAAGAAGAACGGCGTGATCCTGAGGCCGGCTATGCGGCCGAACATCGCGTTCTCGTGGATGACGGGGGTGGACACGTAGCCGCTGCTCAGGTCGCGGAACACGCCCGTCGAGAGGAACTCGAGCACCTTGGAGAGGGCGTAGTTGAGCATGAGCGTGACGACCATCTCGTCCACGTGCAGGTATGCCTTGAGCAGGGCCGGCACCAGCGCGAAGAGCACGCCGCAGACCACGCCCACCATGAGGCAGATGGACTGCATGGCGATGGGGTTCAGCGTATCCGGGAGGTAGGCGCCCGCGATGCCCGAGAAGAACGCGCCCAGAAGCATCGAGCCCTCGACGCCCATGTTGTAGATGTTGGCCTTGAACGTCACCGCGATGGCCAGGCCCGTGAGGATCAGCGGGCTCGCATAGTGCAGGGTGGTGAAGAACCCGCGGGGCGTGAGCAGGGACTTCTCGAAGAGGATCGCGTAGGTCTCGAGGGGGTTCTCGCCAATGGCCACGATCACGATCGCGCCGATGACGAAGGCGAGCAGCACCGGCAGGATCGAGTTGAGCAGCCGCCTCCCCATAATGTGCAGTTTCATGGCTCCGACTCCTTAGCTACGCTGCGTCCGTGATGCCGGCCATGAGGAGGCCCATCTGGGTGTTGGAGGTGACCTTGGGGTCGACCTCGCCCACGACGGCGCCCTTGTACATGACGATGACCCGGTCGGAGAGGCTCATGACCTCGGAGAGCTCGCTGGAGACGAGCAGGACCGAGTTACCGGCGTTGCGGAAATCGAGGATCTTGTGGTGGATGAAGCCGGCGGCGCCCAGGTCGACGCCGCGCGTGGGCTGGCAGGCGATGAGCACCGAGCCGCCGCTCTCCAGCTCGCGGGCCACGATCACCTTCTGGGCGTTGCCGCCGGAGAGCTGGCCCACCTCGCCCTCGATGTCGCCCACGTGGATGTCATAGGCCTCGACGAGCTCGTCGCGGCGGGCGCGCATCGCGCGCACGTCGATGAGGCCGCTCCTGGTCACGCCGTTGCGGTCGAGGTAGCCCGCCACCGAGTTCTCGGCCACGCTCATCGTGGCGCACAGCCCGTCCTCGTAGCGGTCCTCGGGGATGATGGCCATCCCGGCGCGGCGCAGCTGGTCGGGCCACCAGCCCGTGACGTCCCGGCCGAGCAGGCGCACGCTGCCCTTGGTGGTGGTCATGAGGCCGGTGAGGACCTTCACGAGCTCGGACTGCCCGTTGCCCTCCACGCCCGCGACGCCGAGGACCTCCCCCTTGTGCACGGTGAGGTCGACGCCGTGGAGCACCTCGTTGCCGTACTCGTTGATCGTGCAGACGCCGCTCACCTCGAGGCCCACCTCGTCGGAGGCGTCCGGGGCGTCGGGGTCGTTGGTGACGGTGGCCACCGCGTGGCCGACCATCATCTGCGCGAGCTCGGCCTCGCTCGTGTCCCTGGTGAGGACGTTGCCGGTCACCTTGCCGCGGCGGATGACGGTCACCGAGTCGGCGAGCTCCATGACCTCGCGCAGCTTGTGCGTGATCATGATGATCGTCTTGCCCTGGTCGCGCAGGCCGCGCAGGGTGACGATGAGGTCGTCGACCTCCTGCGGGGTGAGCACGGCCGTGGGCTCGTCGAGGATGAGGATGTCGACGTTGCGGTAGAGCATCTTGAGGATCTCCACGCGCTGCTGGGCGCCGACCGACAGGTCCTCGACCTTGTCCGTGGGGCTGAGCTCGAACTTGTACTTCTCGATGAGCGCGGAGACCTCCTTGATCTCCTGCGCCGTGTCGATGAACGGCGAGTGCTCGGAGCGCCTGAGCTCGGCGCCCAGCAGCACGTTCTCGTAGACGGTCAGGCTGGGCACCAGCTTGAAGTGCTGGTGCACCATGCCCAGGCCGTGCGCGATCGCGTCTACGGGGCTCGCGAAGGAGACGGGCGTGTCGTTGATGAGGATCTGCCCGCTCGTGGGGCGCAGCAGACCGTACAGCATGTTCATCAGCGTGGACTTGCCCGCGCCGTTCTCGCCGACGATGCAGCGAATCTCCTGGTCGTCGACTGAGAGGTCGATGTGGTCATTGGCGACGAAGTCGCCGAACTTCTTGGTCAATCCGATCGTCTTGATGATGCTCATGTCTGCCACGCCCCAAATCGGCCGCTACTGGATGTTCACGTTCGGGCAGCTCGCGGGATCGAAGGTCTCGCCGATCTGGGCGTTGACGACCTGGATCTCGGAGCCCACCTTGCCGGTGAGGTCATCGATCTCCGCCTTGATCTGCTCCCAGGTCTCCTGACCGCCCTCCTCGATGTACTCAGAGATCGTGGCGAGGTCGGTGATGCCCGTGGCGCCGGTGGCCACGGAGTAGTTCATCTCGTTGTCGATGCTGGCCATGTCGTCGTTGGCGAGCGCCTCGCAGATGGACTTCACGGGCACGCCGGTGCTCTTGAGCACCGAGGTCAGGACGTAGCCGGGCTGCTGGTCGTCCTTGTTGTCGTCGACCTGGATGGCGAGCTTGCCGACCTCCTTGGCCTTGGAGGTGATGCCGTCGCCCACGCTGCCCGCACAGCCAAAGACGACGTTGGCGCCCTGGTCGTAGTAGGTGCCGGCCACGGTGGCGCCGGCGGCCGAGTCGGTGAAGCCCGCGTCGTACTTGGCGTAGTAGTCATAGGTGACGCCGAGCTTCTCGGCCTCGTAGTTGATGCCCTCGATGAAGCCGTAGGACTCCACGACGATGCCGTTGGAGTTGGTGCCGCCGATGAAGCCCATGGCGCGGCCACCGGCGTCCGGCGCGGTGAGCTTGTAGCCGTCGCCGAAGAGCACGTCGGAGTTCTCGTTGACGAGCGTCGCCAGCGCGCCCGCGAGGAACGCTCCCTCGTTGACGTTGAACAGCACCGACACGACGTTGGAGAACTTGGCCGAGCCGTCGTCGTTCTTGTTGGGGTTGTCGTTGAAGACGACCCAGGTGGTGTCGGGGAACTGCTGGGCGAGCGGGTCGGCGCCGCCGGTGCCGTTGATCAGGGCCTCGAAGTCGTACTCCATGTTGAAGACGAGGTCGTAGCCGTCGCTGCCGAGCGTCTCGAGGGCCTGCGGGATGCCGTTGGTCGGCTCGATGATCTGGACGTCCCAGCCGTTGGCCTCGCCGACCTCCTGGGCCGCCTCGACGGCGCGCTGGTTGAAGCCGCCGTCGTTCTTGCCCGCGGAGCTGCAGACCACCGCGACGCGCTTGGCCTCGCCGCCGCCGGAGCCGCCCTCGCCGCCGTCGCCACCGCCGGAGCAGCCGACGAGCCCGACCGTGGCCGCGACGCCACCCGCGATGCCCAGGAAGCTACGACGCGTGATTTCGTGACTCATAGTGCCCTTCCCTTCCCTCTGGCCCGTCTCCCCCGGGGCGCACCCCGGAAAACGAGACAGACGTATCCACCGCCCCCGGCCCTCCCGGGGGCGTCGTGCCACAAAACGGGACCCTCTGGACGCAGGTCTCAGCCCGAGACCTGGTTGATGTAGAACTTGAACTTGTCGCTTCGGTACCAGCAGTTGAAGTACTCGATCGGCTGCCTCTTGCCCCTCACCTCCCCTTGGGTGACGCACGTGAAGTACAAGAGGGGAATCCCGGGCCGGACGTGGAGGTAGTCGGCCGTCTTGCCCCGTGCGAGGGCCGCCTCGACGGTCCTCGTGGCGTTCAGCAGCTTGGCGTGGTACTCCTTGCGCAGGACCTCGTAGAGCGACTCCTGCGAGAAGTCGCAGAGGTCGATGCCAAAGAAGAGCCGGTACGGCAGGTACGTGACGGTGTGGTTGATGGGGGTGTCGTCGGCGTAGTAGATGCGCTCGAGGCGGAACACCTCCTCGCCGCGGCCCAGCTCGAGCGCGCTGCAGGGCGTGCCCGTGGCCTCCATGACCTCGGCGGAGATGACCTCGCGGCGCGGCGTCATGCCGTGGTTGATGACGTCCTGGGTGCAGCTGGTGATGGAGAGCAGGCTCTGGTCGTACTCCTCGCCCTTCACGAAGGTGCCCTTGCCCTGCACCTTGTAGAGGTGCCCGTCATGCACGAGCTCGTCGATCGCGCGGCGCACGGTGATGCGGCTCACGCCGAAGCTCTCCATGAGCTCGCGCTCGCTGGGGATCGGCTCGTTCTCGCGGTACTCGCGGCGCTCGATCCGCTCGATGATGGCGCGCTCGATGAGGAAGTACTTGGGGGCGGGATTCGTCTGGGCCATGTAGTCGCTCCCTCCCCCGTGTCGCATCGTCATAACGTCATGTCCAATATCAGTATCGCCACCGTGGCTCCGCGGGCGGGCAAGCCGTTCGCAAGTGTCCCACACGGCTCGACAATTGGTAATACCAGATGGGCTCGCGGTCTGGTCTATCTGAACGAAAGTTTCTATATTGAATGATAATCATGCTATGTACTGCTATTCGTTTGCCGAACTATAAAACGGTAGTTTGTGTGGTTCGAAACACGAAGGCACACGGAGGGCCATCGGGCGGAAACCGAACGCCCACGGTCCCGCCACGCCGCGGACGCGGGACGCTCGAGGGCGCGCGGCCGCTCCCTCGGGGGCTGACCGGACCCCGCCTCCCCGCCCGGTGCCGAAATACCACCTTCCAAGTAGGAATTATCGTGAAGCGACGGGTTTTTCTCGCCTGACGCTTGCCAGAAAATCCCCGCTCACTACTATGAATTAGGCAAACACGACGCGGGGCCCGCGCGGCACCGCGAGAGAAAGGCGGACCATGGCAGACCAGCTGCTCAACGTGCGCTCGCTCAGCGCGGGCGCCGACGACAAGCCCATCCTGCACGGCATCGACCTCGCCGTGGGCGCGGGCGAGTGCCACGTGCTCATGGGGCCCAACGGCGCGGGCAAGTCCACGCTCGGCCACGTCATCATGGGCGACGCGGCCTACACCGTGACCGGCGGCTCCATCACCTTCGACGGCGCCGACGTCACCGAGCTCAGCGCCGACAAGCGCTCGCTCGCCGGCATCTTCCTCTCGTACCAGGCCCCCGTGGAGGTCCCGGGCGTGCCGCTCTACAGCTTCCTGCGCGAGATCTGCCAGAAGCGCCCCGAGCTCAAGACCACCGCGCGCAAGTTCCGCGAGCGCGTGGGCCAGATCGCCGACCAGCTTGAGCTCGACCAGGGCTTTCTCATGCGCGAGCTCAACGTGGGCTTCTCGGGCGGCGAGAAGAAGAAGATCGAGATGCTCCAGCTGCTGCTGCTGCGCCCCAAGCTCGCCATCCTCGACGAGACCGACTCGGGTCTGGACGTCGACGCCCTGGGCATCGTGAGCCGCGGCATCCAGGCCTACCGCGAGGAGGTCGGCGGCGCGCTCGTCGTCATCACGCACAACACGCGCATCCTCGAGCGCCTGTCCGTGGACCGCACGCACGTCATGGTGCACGGCCACATGGTCGCCGAGGGTGACGCCTCGCTGATCTCCGACATCGACGCCAACGGCTTCGAGCGCTTCGAGCGCGCGCTGGGCGAGAGGGACGGCGCGGCGGGTGATGCCGAGTGAGCGACGAGAGCCGCGAGGGGCGCGCCCGCACCGAGGTCGCCGACGTCGACCGCTCCCTCTATGACTTCACCAAGTCCGAGGAGGGCTACGAGCGCTACGCCGACGGCCTGACGCCCGACATCGTCCGTGCCATCTCGGCCAAGAAGGACGAGCCCGACTGGATGCTCCGGATGCGCCTGGACGCGCTCGAGGAGTACCACCGCCGGCCGATGGCGCCCAACTGGGGCCCGAGCATCGCCGGGCTCGACCTCGACCACATCTCGGCGTACGTCTCGCCCAACACCAAGCAGGCCAAGAGCTGGGACGACGTGCCGGACGACATCAAGGACACCTTCGAGCGCCTGGGCATCCCCGAGGCCGAGCGCGAGAGCCTCGCCGGCGTGGGCGCCCAGTACGACTCCGAGATCGTCTACCACAACATGCGCGACGACGTGGCCAAGCAGGGCGTGGTCTACACCACGATCGAGGACGCGCTGCACGATCCCGCCTGGGAGCCGGTGGTGCGCCAGTACTTCGGCACGCTCATCCCGCCCACCGACCACAAGTTCGCGGCGCTGCACTACGCCGTCTGGAGCGGCGGCAGCTTCGTCTACGTGCCGGCCGGCGTGAGCCTGGACTACCCGCTGCAGAGCTACTTCCGCCTCAACGCCGCGGGCGCGGGGCAGTTCGAGCACACGCTGATCATCGTGGAGCCGGGCGCGGACCTGCACTTCATCGAGGGCTGCTCGGCGCCCAAGTACTACGAGGCCAACCTCCACGCCGGCGCGGTGGAGCTCTTCGTGAAGGACGGCGCGCGCCTGCGCTACTCCACGATCGAGAACTGGTCCAAGAACATGTACAACCTCAACACCAAGCGCGCCACCGTGGGCACCGACGCCAAGATGGAGTGGGTCTCGGGCAGCTTCGGCAGCCACGTGAGCTACCTCTACCCCACCACCATCCTCGCCGGCGTGCGCTCGAGCTGCGAGTTCACCGGCATCACGTTCGCCGGCGCCACGCAGGACCTCGACACGGGCTGCAAGGTGATCATGAACGGCGCCGACACCACCGCCACCGTGGACACCAAGTCCATCTCCAAGGACGGCGGCGTCAACACGTTCCGCAGCTCGGTGGTGGTGGGCCGCCGCGCCGACCGCGCGCGCTGCTCGGTGAGCTGCCAGTCGCTCATGCTGGACGACATCTCGCGCTCGGACACCATCCCCGCGATGGACGTCCGCAACGCGACCGCGCAGGTCGGCCACGAGGCCACGATCGGCCGCATCTCCGACGACACGATCCTCTACCTCATGAGCCGCGGCTGCTCGGAGGCCGAGGCGCGCACACTCGTGGTCAACGGCTTCGCCAACCCCGTCTCCAAGGAGCTCCCGCTGGAGTACGCCGTGGAGATGAACAACCTCATCAAGCTCGAGATGGAAGGGGCCATAGGATGACGGCCGCCGAGAAGAACCGCGCGGGCGCGAGGGGTGCCGCGGCGGGCGCGGGCGCTGGCGCGCTCACGCTCGAGCGCGTCAACGCCGCCCCCGCCCAGACCTGGAACCGCCTGCGCGTGAACGACGTCACGATGACCGTGCCCGTGCGCGAGAGCGCCGGCGCGGTGCGCGCCGCGCTGCCGCGCCTCTTCGAGGGGGTGGCATGCGGCATGGGGCCCGAGGTAACGGCCTGGGCCGAGTCGCAGGCCGGCGACGCCCGCTACGTGGAGGTCCCGCGCGGAGCGCGCCGAGAGGAACACGAAGTGGTGAGAGTCGGCGACAGCGAGGCAGCAGAAACAGGAGTGCTCGTCCCCGAGGGCACCAAAGTCAC
>NZ_CBIFYV010000076.1:0-24050 GCF_966187215.1 Thermophilibacter sp. | reverse complement strand
CGGCAAGTTCCAGCTCACCGGCATCCCGGCCGCGCGCCGCGGCGTGCCGCAGATCGAGGTCACCTTCGACATCGACGCCAACGGCATCGTGAAGGTCACGGCCAAGGACAAGGCCACGGGCCGCGAGCAGCAGATCACCATCTCCGGCTCCACCGCCCTCTCTGACGACGAGGTCGACCGCATGGTCAAGGACGCCGAGGCCCACGCCGAGGAGGACAAGAAGCACAAGGACGAGATCGAGGTCCGCAACCAGGTCGACAGCCTGGCCTACTCCACCGAGCAAACCCTCAAGGACCTGGGCGACAAGGTCCCGGCCGACCAGAAGAAGGAGGCCGAGGATGCCGTGGCTGAGGCCAAGAAGGCCCTGGACGGCACCGACGTCGACGCCATCCGCGCCGCCGGCGACAAGCTCCAGGAGGTTGGCCACAAGCTCGCCGAGGTCGTCTACTCCTCCACGCAGGACGCGACTGCGGGCAACGGCTCCGACGCCGGCGCCCAGGGCGGCTCCGACGACGTGGTGGACGCCGACTACGAGGTCGTCGACGACGACAAGAACAACTAGCGCGCGGGGCTTCTCCCGCAGATAGACGATCCGGAGGCGGCCCGCTCGGGCCGCCTCCCCGAGACCGCTCAAGGAGGGTGACGTGAAGGTGCCCATAGAGGTTGAGGACGAGAGGGACGACGAGGCGACGGCCGTGGAGCCGGACGAGGTCGAGGCCCAGGAGGGCGCGGACGAGCCCGAGGTCTCCGACGATGCCGACGCGACCGGCGAGGGCGACGAGCTGACCCCCGAGGAGGAGCGCGCCCGCGTGGAGGCGGCCATCCGCGCCGGCGAGGAGGCGGCCGAGAAGGAGCTGGCCGCCGACGCCGGCAAGATCCGCGCCGAGCGCGACGAGCTCCAGAAGAAGCTCGCCGCCGTGGAGGACCAGATCGAGGGGGCCAAGAAGGAGGCCGCCGACGCCAAGGACCGCCTCGTGCGTCTGCAGGCCGACTGGGACAACTACCGCCGGCGCACCGCCGCCGAGCGCGTGGCCGAGCGCGAGCGCGCCGCCGAGAAGCTCGTGTGCGACCTGCTGCCGGTGATCGACGACCTGGAGCGCGCGCTGGACCACGCGGGCGCCACCGAGTCGGCGGACACCCAGATGCAGCAGTTCGTCGAGGGCGTCTCCGCGGTGCACGCCAAGATGCTCGCGGTTCTCGCCAAGGAGGGCGTGGAGCCGATCGACCCCACCGGCCAGCCGTTCGAGCCGCTGAGCCACCAGGCCGTCGGCCGCGTGGAGGACACGGACGCCTACGACGAGACCGTGGCCCAGGTCTACCAGAAGGGCTACAGGATGGGTGACAAGGTCATCCGCACCGCCATGGTGACGGTGACCTACGGCGGGCCCAAGCGCCCCGCCGACGAGGCGCCCGCCGATGAGGGCGCGGACGCCGAGAAGGGCGCGCCCGAAGAGGCGGCGGAGCAGACGAAGTAACGACGCGCCCGGGCCAAGCGGTTCGGGCGCGACTTTCTGAGAGGGGGCTCGTGCAGAGGCCATGGCAGGCAAGAAGAGCTACTACGACGTTCTGGGCGTGAAGCGCGACGCTTCCGATGACGAGATCAAGCGGGCGTTCCGCAAGCTCGCGGCGAAGTACCACCCCGACGCAGGCGGCGACGAGCAGAAGTTCAAGGAGATCAGCGAGGCATACACCACGCTGTCCGACCCGCAGAAGCGCCGGGAGTACGATCAGATGCTCATGTTCGGCGGCATCCCGGGCGCGGACTTCGGCGGCTCGGGCGGGCGCGGCCGCTACACCTACACCACCAACGTGGGCGGCGACTGGTCCGATATCCTCAACGGAATGCGCAACGGCGACGGCGCGTTCGGCGGCTTTGACTTCTCGTCGATCTTCGGCGGGGCGGCCGGCCGCGCGGCGTCCAACCGCCCCACCAAGGGCAGCGACCTCACGATGTCGGTGGACGTGAGCGCCGAGGAGGCCTTCCGCGGCGCCACGCGCCGGGCCACCTACCGCGTGCCCTCCACCGGCGAGGAGCAGACCCTCACGATCAAGATTCCGGCCGGCGCGGTGGACGGCGGCAAGCTCCGCTACCGCGGGCGCGGCGAGTACGGCACCAACGGCGGCGACCGCGGCGACCTCGTGATCACCACGCACGTGGCCGAGCACCCCGTCTTCAAGCGCGACGGCGCCGACGTGCGCATGGAGCTGCCGATCAGCATCTACGAGGCCGCGCTCGGGGCCACCGTGGACGTGCCCACGCCCGACGGGACCGAGGTGCGCCTGAAGGTGCCGGCCGGCACGCAGGACGGCAAGACCTTCCGCTTCCGCGACCTGGGGGCGCCCAACGTCAAGCGCAAGGGCTCGCGCGGCGCGCTGTACGTGACCGTGCGGGTGAAGGTGCCCACGATGCTCAGCAAGCGGGAGCGCGAGGCGCTCCAGACGCTCGCCGAGGCCGACGAGCGACCGTACCGCGAGGAGGTCGAGCGCTATGGCGCGAAGCGATAGGGAGTCCACCGGGCGCGGGAGGGACCGCGACCGCGACAAGCCCCTCTACATGATCAGCGTGGCCGCCGAGCTCACGGGCATGCACCCGCAGACCCTGCGCGTCTACGAGCAGAAGGGGCTCGTGACGCCGGGGCGCTCGCGCGGCAACACGCGCCTGTACTCGCAGGCCGACATCGAGCGGCTCAACCTCATCTCCAAGCTCACCGACGAGGGCATCAACCTCGCCGGCGTGGTGCGCATCCTCGACATGCGCGAGCGGATGCTCGAGCGCGAGAGCGAGATCGACGAGCTGCGCGCCCGCGTGCGCGAGCTCGAGGACGAGGTGCACGAGTTCAAGATGCGCGAGAAGATCACGGCGCTCGCGCGCTACGACAGCGCCGGCAGCCCGGAGCAGGTCATGCGCCGGCTGCTGCTCGGCAACGGCTCCGACGACGAGAAGGACGCCTAGCGGCGCCCCGTGCCCCTCGAGCGCCCTTCTCGTCCCGGGCCTTTCGCCCCCAAAATAACCCACAAAATCTGACAAATCAGTTTTTCTTTCCTGCAATTATATGATTATGAAATCATTTTCTGCGGGTTATTTGGGCTGATGATGGGCCGGGACCGGGCGGTCTTCTCGACAGAAGTGCCCGGTCCCGGCCCATATGGCCTCGCGCGTCGTGCCCCTAGAACAGCGAGAGAATCCCGCAGGCCGCGATGCATACGACGATGGTCCAGATGAGAACCGTCGTGGTCTTGATCTTCTTGCCCAGGATCCAGTACATGAAGCCAAAGACGAGCAGCGGCAGCATACACGGCATGACCATGTCGAGGTAGGTGCTCAGCGGCTCGGCGAAGTCACCCGCCCCGATCATCACGGTTGAGACATCAAAGGTGACGTAGCTGGCGACCATGCCGCCTATGGCCATGAGACCCACGATGGCGGCCGCGTAGGAAATCTTCTCCATGACGCCGCTCTTGGCCGCCTTGGTGATGAAGCTCGCGCCGTACTGATAGCCAAACTTCAGCCCGAACCAGCGGATGACAAACGCTGGGATATTGAAGATGAGAAGGAGCAAGATCGGCCCGAGTACGCTGCCCTGCTGGGAGAAGCCGATGGCGATGCTCGTGGCGATGATGCGCCAGGTGCTGGCAATCAGCGAGTCGCCAATGCCGGCGAGCGGACCCATGAGAGAGGTCTTCACCGAGGCGATGGCCTGGCCGTCAAAGT
The DNA here is from genome assembly GCF_966187215.1 of Thermophilibacter sp. Taxonomy (NCBI): domain Bacteria; kingdom Bacillati; phylum Actinomycetota; class Coriobacteriia; order Coriobacteriales; family Atopobiaceae; genus Thermophilibacter; species Thermophilibacter sp. The sequence goes on along the minus strand of NZ_CBIFYV010000076.1, from coordinate 20,338 downwards.
CGTCGCTGGCAGCCTCTTCCTCCTCCATGGCGGCGTCGATGCCCATGAGGAAGGTGGAGAGCTGTGGCGTCACGGCCATGAAGTCGAGGCTGCGCTCGTAGGCGCGGCGCTGCTTGTCCGAGCCGGGCTCGTAGAGCTTCTTGATGACGGGGGTCATCGAGAAGGAGTAGGCCAGGTGCTGCTGGCGCTCGTAGTTCCAGGAGCCGTCGAGCATGCATGAGCGCCAGAAGATGGAGCGGAGGTCCTTCTTGCTGAGCCTCTTGCCGGATTCGGCGTCCGTCTGCGCAGGGATAGTCGCGGTCGTGTTCATGACGGCCTCCTTAGAATTCGTTGTCATCGGCGTCGGTCTCCGCCTCGGGGGAGGTGGACGGCGCCTGCTGGACGTTGAGAACGAGGATTGCGGCCATGATGAGGCCCGCCAGGGCGACGCCCACGAGGTTCATGTTCAGATAGGCCACGAGGATGAAGCCGAGGAAGAGGAAGCACGCAGTCTTCTTGTCGGCGATCATGCGGGTGAGGATCGCAAAGCCGATGGCGGGCATGATGCCCATGGCGTAGTTGAGGCCATCGGTGACCCACGCGGGGATGCTGTCGACGACCACCTGGATGACGGCGGAGCCGGCGTAGTAGCCCGCGGTGCAGATGGCGCCCATGACGAGGGTCTGTCCGATGGCAAAGCCGAGGTGAATCAGGTCGATACCGCGCCCGTCACAGTTCTGCGCGCATCTGTCAGCCTTGGCGGCGAGCATCGGGCCCACGACCGCCATGAAGAAGTTGCTGATGAAGCTCATGATCATGGAGATCGAGACGGCCAGCGTCACAGCGGTCGCAACATCGGCACCGTCGATGATGACGTAAGCGGTGCCGATGATCGTGCCCGACGCCATGTCTGGCGGGTTGCTGGCACCGATGGCCATGGCGCCCAGGAACACCAGCTCAAGGGTCGCGCCGATCGTGCATCCCTGGTAGACGTCGCCGAGCACCAGTCCGGTGAGAGCCGAAAGGATGATGGGTCGCTTGAGCAGGCAGCTCGCGAGGTTGCCGTTGCTGTATCCCAGGCAGGATACGATGAAGAGTCCAAGGGTTTGCATCTCGTTGTCTCCTTCTAGCCGAGAAGCTCGATGATGTCGTGCGGTTGGTCGTTGGGCGTCATCTGCGAGAACACCTGCCTGCCCTGTGCCGCGAGCTCGCGCAACTCGTTGGCCTCGTCGTCCGAGACGTAGACGGCGTCGGAGATCTTGCGCTTGCCCTCCTCGGCCTTAACGCCGCCGACGTTGACCTGCGTGATGGCGTCGGTCGCCTTGGCGAGCCGGCAGGCGTCGTGTATGTTCTCGGTGATGACGAAGAGGTTGTACCTGTCAGTCACGCCGCTGTTGATTGCCTTGGCGGAGTCGGCCACGCTCTTGATGACGAGCTTGGCTCCCTCGGGCTTCGCGAGCCTGAGCGCAGCCATGCGCAGCTCGTCTCTGGCAACGGCGTCGTTGGCGATGAGTATGCAGTCGGACCCGGTGAACTTGATCCACGTGAAGGCGACCTGTCCGTGGAGGAGTCGGTGGTCGACACGGGTCATCTTAATCATGCAGCTCACTCCTCACGGCCTCGACCGCCCGCATCATCGCGCGCACGTGCTCCGCGCAGACATCGCCGGTGTCCTGGTAGGTGTCCTTGAAGTAGCTCCCCACAATGGCGCCGTCGGCATAGGCAAAGCTTGGGGCAACGTTCTCGGGGGTCAGGCCCGCGGCCACGAACAGCGGGAAGTCGCCGAGTGCGCCGCGGAACTGCTTGATCTTGTCGATTGAGGTCTCCTGGCCGGTCGCGTCCTGGGTCACGCACACGGCGTCGCAGCGGCCCTTTGCAACGACGAGGTCCTCCTCGACGGTGTTGACCGACTTGACCGGCATGTACTTGAAGCGCACGCCGCCCATGACCTTGCCCCGGTAGCGCGAGCGATAGAGATCGAGGAAGGCGGCCTCGGAGGCCTCGTCACGCGGCTTCAGATGCCCGACCACGCTGTCGAGCTGGAGGAACGCCGCATCGTAGTCCATGGCCAGCTCAAAGCCCATGGCGTCCACGTGCAGGCAGTTGACGCCGTAGGGGATGGGGAGCTGCGCCTCGCGGACGTACTCGAGACCCTTGACCATGCTCGGGTACGTGCCGAAGTAGCCCTCCACAATCACGCCGTCCACGCCGTTCTCGACATAGAGGTCAACCTCGCGCTTGAGGCGCTCCATGACGGTTCCGTCCGCCTCGCCCTTGAGGTGAAGCATGCCGATGATCGGCTTGGGCTTGGGGAACAGCGAGAGTATGCCGTCCGATCGTTCCATCTGTCCTCCTTGCTCTTCTCTACGCCATGTGGCGGACCTACGGCTAAAAGTCGTCATCCTGGTCGGCTGCACTGTCGGTGAGGTCGGTCACGGTGACGTGGCGTACGTCCGCCTTGCCGTGCGCGACCCATGCCTGGGGATTCTCGGTGTCTGGGGCGTCGCCTCCCTCCGTGAGCGCTGAGATCGCGAGTGCGGCGTTGAGCCCCGTGAGGAGCTTGACGTTGGGATAGGAGAGGAGCTGGCAGAGTGCCGTGAAGACGCTCGCACCGTAGAGGTCGGCTATCAGGATGTAGCTGTCCTGCGGGTGCTCGGCTATCTCGGGGGAGATCTCTTCGACGAGCTCGGTGGCGCTGTGGCCGGGCCTGAGGCCCCAGGCGCGGGCGTCTCCCGTGTCGCCAATGATCAGGCGCAGCGTGTCGAGTACCCCCTCCGCGAGCCCGCCGTGCGAGGCGAGAATGACATGTCGTTCCATAAGGCCTCCCGTCTGATTCTTGACTTAACTTAACTTATATTATCTTATTTTGTTCAGAAGTACGGAGCCGGCGAGCGGTAGGATAAGAGGGGACGAACGATACCCCAGCACATCTGGACGCCCGACGCACCCAAACCGAAGGAGAGCACAGCCATGACAGGAGGCTCGCAGGCGACCCCGCCCGTTACGCTTCAGGAGCAGCTCTACTCGGCAATTGCGAGCCAGATCGCGGACGGCACGTACGGGCCGGGCGATAAGCTCCCGAGCGAGGCGGAGCTCATGGCGGCGCACCATGTGAGCCGCGTGACCGTGCGCAAGGTGCTTGAGCAGCTTGTCAGCGAAGGCGCGCTCTTCAAGCGCCAGGGCAAGGGGACCTTCGTTACGTCACGTCCGTACCAGGACAACCTTTTCAGCAGCGGAAGTTTCTCGGAGAACTGCCGCAAGATGGGTGCCACGCCTTCGACGGTCGTGGTGTCAACGGGTTTGGCGGACACTCCCGGCGACGTCGCTGAGCTGATGGGGGCGCATCACGCTACGGAGCGCTCGGTGGTGCTCACGCGCTTGCGGCTGGTTAACGACGTACCCTGCATCGTCGAGGTGGATTTCTTCCCATCGGGCGCGTTCGACTTCCTGCTCGGGGCGGACCTCGAAGGGACCTCCGTGCTGAAGCTCGTCCGCGAGCACGCGGGCGTTGAGCCCTCAATCTTCACGGACCAGTTCTTGGTGGCGTGCGCCGACTCCGACCACGCGCGCCTGCTCAACTGCGATGAGGGCCGTCCGCTTCTCAAGGTGGTCCAGACCGTGGCGACGGCGACGGGCGAGCCCATCTACGTCAACTACCAGTACGTGATGCCCGAGCGCTACGTATACGTCGTGCGCCAGCACTACACCTGGAGCGTCGGGGGAGCGTAGGAGCGGGGTCGGGTGCCGGCTCGCGGGCTTTCTTGTTGACCAGGTTTCACGCGTGTCGGGCTGCGCGCGACACGCGTGCGATTGGGTGGCATCCTTGATATCCAACGTCGCCTGGGAACTCCAAGGGTGCCCAATCGATGCGGGTTTCTGGCAAAACGTGGCCGAGAAGGGCCGAGAGCATCAAACATGCCACCCAGTCGCAAGGGGTTTTCGCCGAGAAGGGCCTCTCGGGAGACGTGGATGGGTCCAAACACCCAATTGGCCCGGTTTTCTGGCACGCACCGTGCGCGACTCCGCGTCCCTTCCCGCTAGCTCGATTAACCCGCAAAATCTGACAAACTCGTTTTTCTTTCCTGCAATTATATGATTATGAAATCATTTTTTGTGGGTTGTTTGCCGGGAAGAGAGTGGGACCGGGAAGAGAGTGGGGCCGAGAAAAAGGCGAGGCCCGAGAGGGGTGCGGCGGCAAGTTTCACCCGACGCCTCACAAAATCTATTACGTAGACACTTAGATTTGCGTATAAGCCCCAGCTCCCGGGGAACAATCCTTGATGAGAGAACACCATCCCAGAAGGGGGCAACCATGAGACTCGACAAGTGGGCGGTCACCGCCCAGGAGGCGCTCCAGGCGGCCGTCGGCATCGCCCAGGACGCCAACGCGGGCCAGCTGATGCCCGTGCACCTGCTCAAGGCCCTGCTCAGCTCCGGCGAGCAGAACCTGCGCGCGATCATCGAGCGCGTGGGCGCCGACCCGGCCGTCATCGAGGGCCAGGTCGACGAGGCCATCGCGCGCCAGCCGCAGGTCAGCGGCGATGCGGCGCAGCTCGGCATGGGCGACGCCACCACGCGCGTGGGCAACGCCGCCGAGAAGCTCGCGACCAAGCTCGGCGACTCCTACGTCACCTCCGAGCACCTGCTCTGCGCGCTCGCGGACGACAAGACCGAGGCCGGCTCCATCCTCAAGGCCGCCGGCGTCACGAGCAAGCGCGTGGAGGAGGCTTACAACTCCCTGCGCGGCGACGAGCGCGTGACCAGCCAGGACTCCAAGCCCGAGTTCGAGGCGCTCGAGAAGTACGGACGCAACGTGACCGACCTCGCGCGCCAGGGCAAGCTTGACCCGGTCATCGGCCGCGTGGAGGAGATCCGCCGCACCATCCAGGTGCTCAGCCGCCGCACCAAGAACAACCCCGTGCTCATCGGCGAGCCCGGCGTGGGCAAGACCGCCATCGTGGAGGGCCTGGCCCAGCGCATCGTCAACGGCGACGTGCCGTCCACCCTGCGCGACAAGGACATCGTCGAGCTCGACATGTCCGCGCTGGTGGCGGGCGCCAAGTACCGCGGCGAGTTCGAGGACCGCCTGAAGTCCGTGCTCAAGGAGGTCCAGAAGTCCGACGGGCGCATCATCCTGTTCATCGACGAGCTGCACACCATCGTGGGCGCGGGCGCCACCGAGGGGTCCATGGACGCCGGCAACATCCTCAAGCCGGCCCTGGCCCGCGGCGAGCTGCACGCCATCGGCGCCACCACGCTCGACGAGTACCGCAAGTACATCGAGAAGGACGCGGCGCTCGCGCGGCGCTTCCAGACCGTGATGGTCTCGGAGCCCACCGTGGAGGACACGATCTCGATCCTGCGCGGCCTCAAGGAGCGCTACGAGCAGCACCACCGCGTGCGCATCACCGACTCCGCTCTGGTCAGCGCCGCCGACCTCTCCAACCGCTACATCTCCGACCGGTTCCTGCCGGACAAGGCCATCGACCTGGTGGACGAGGCGGCCAGCCGCCTGCGCATGGAGCTCGACTCCATGCCGGCCGACATCGACGCCGTGGACCGCCAGCTCACGCAGATGCAGATCGAGGAGCAGGCCCTCATGAAGGAGGAGGACGACGCCTCCAAGGAGCGCCTGGCCACGCTGCGCGGCGAGATCGCCACGACACGCGAGAAGCTCGACGGCATGAAGGCCAACTGGGAGAACGAGAAGGGCGCCATCGACCGCGTGCAGGACCTCAAGTCCAAGATCGAGGACGCGCGCGTGGAGATGGAGCGCGTGACCCGCGAGGGCGACCTCGCGCGCGCGTCCGAGCTGCGCTACGCCACGATTCCCGACCTGCAGCGCCAGTACGACGAGGCCGAGGCCGCGCTCACGGCGAAGCAGGAGGCCGGCGGGCTGCTCAAGGAGGAGGTCACCTCTGAGGAGATTGCCGAGGTGGTCTCGGCGTGGACGGGCGTGCCCGTGTCCAAGATGATGCAGGGCGAGATGGACAAGCTCAAGAACCTCGAGGCCGAGCTGCACAAGCGCGTGGTGGGCCAGGACGAGGCCGTCTCGGCCGTGGCCGCCGCCGTGCGCCGCAGCCGCGCGGGGCTCTCCGACCCGGATCGCCCGATCGGCAGCTTCTTCTTCCTCGGGCCCACCGGCGTGGGCAAGACCGAGCTCGCCAAGGCGCTCGCCGAGTGCCTCTTCGATGACGAGCGCGCGCTCGTGCGCATCGACATGTCCGAGTACATGGAGAAGTTCAGCGTCCAGCGGCTCATCGGCGCGCCCCCGGGATACGTGGGCTACGACGAGGGCGGCCAGCTCACCGAGGCCGTGCGCCGTCGCCCGTACTCCGTGATCCTGCTCGACGAGATGGAGAAGGCGCACCCCGACGTCTTCAACATCCTGCTTCAGGTGCTCGACGACGGCCGCCTCACCGACGGCCAGGGACGCGTGGTGAGCTTCAAGAACACGATCATCATCATGACGTCCAACGTGGGCTCGCAGTTCATCGCCGGCGTCAATGCCTCGAGCGACCCGGACGAGGTGCAGCGTGAGGTCAACAACGCCCTGCGCCAGACCTTCAAGCCGGAGTTCCTCAACCGCATCGACGACGTGGTGGTCTTCCACGCCCTCGGCCTCTCCGACATCGAGCGGATCGTGGACATCCAGCTCAAGGACGTGCGCGAGCGCCTCGAGCGCGACCGCATCCAGCTGGAGCTCACGCCGAGCGCCAAGCAGTCGCTCGCCCTCGACGGGCTCGACCCGGTCTACGGCGCGCGCCCGCTCAAGCGCCTCATCCAGCGCCAGGTGGTCGACAACGTGGCCAACCTCATCATCGACGGCAAGCTCGGCGAGGGCGACGTGGTGCGCGTCGACGTGGGCGACGACGACCGGCTCTTCGCCGCGCGCGACGACGCCGCCTCCGGGCGGCTTCGCGCTGGCGGCCAGGCCGTGTCGGACGCGTCCGACGACGAGCCCCTCGAGCCGGACGCCCTCGAGTAAGTGGGACAAAGGGGACGGAGGTGTTTGTCAACCCTCCGTCCCCTTTGTCATGCCGGTCGCGCTACGATAAGGGCGACTCAACAGCCGGTGGAGGAGGGGCCATGGCAGCGCCAGACGAGAAGGACGACCGCACGGTCGCGATGCCCGCCGACCCCGATGCCACGGTGCGCGCGCCCGCCGACCCCGGCGCCACGGTGCGCGCGCCCGCCGACCCGGACGCCACCGTGGCGGCGCCCGCCGACTCCGGCGCCACCCAGCTCGCGGACGCCGCGCCCGCGCGCCGCGTCCCGAGCGCCGACGCCCTGCCCACCATCGCGCTCGACGACGCCGCGGGCGCCGCTCCCACGACGGTCGCGCCCGACGCCGCGGACGGCATCGACGCGCTCGACGACCCGTACTTCTCGCCGGCCGTCGCGCCCGCCGACCTCACCGAGGCGCAGCCCGTCGTGGCCATCCCGTCGCCGGTCGAGAGCCTCCCCGAGCGCAAGCGGCGCCTGCCGCGCTGGGCGATCGCGCTGCTCGTCGTGGCGCTTCTCGCCGCCGCGGGCGGGGTCGCCTGGCTCACCTACGACCACGAGCTCTGGGGCGGTCGCACGATCCCCGAGGTCGTGGGACTCAGCGAGCAGGAGGCCACGGAGGACCTCCGGGCCCTGGGCTTCTCGGTCACGGTTGAGTACCGCGCGAGCGACGACGACCTCGGCGTGGTCCTCGACTGTACGCCCGACGAGGGCACGCGCATCGACCCGTCCGCCGGCGTCACGCTCGTGGTGGCCGGGGAGCGCACGATTCCGCAGGTGGTGGGCATGACGGTGGACGAGGCCACGAGCGCGCTGCACGACGCCGGGGCCGAGGACGTCCTCGTGAGCTACCGAAACTCAGACGAGCCGGCGGGCACGGTGCTCGCCGTCGACCCGGCCGAGGGCGCCACCTTCACCTCGTCCGACCAGGTTACGCTCACCGTTGCCCAGGCGTTCGCGGTGCCCGACGTGCGCGGCATGTCCGCCGACGAGGCCCGCTCCGCCATCGAGGCCGCGGGCCTGACCGCCGAGGTCGCCTACGTGGAGTCGGACGCCGAGAAGGACACCGTGGTCTCGACCGATCCCGAGCCGGGAACGACCGTGGAGTCGGGCGCTACCGTGACCCTGAGCGTGTCCACGCCGTTCCCCTCGTCGCCCACCGACCTGCTCGCCTACTTCGACGCGACCCCGCAGCAGATCGCGACCTACCTCTCCGAGCAGGGCTTCTCGGTGAGCGGCAGCGGCATCTACGCCTCGGGAGGCAACGCGAGCGTCACCTACGCGGGCCCGGGCGGCGACACCCTCCAGGTCTCCAACGAGCCCGAGTCGTCCCTGGCCGCGGGGTCCGGCACGGCCGACGTGCTCGCGAGCGGTGCGGGGATCGGCGGGGTGCGCTATGCGTTCTCCTCGGGCTCCGTGCCCGAGGGCGGCGCCAGCGAGACCGAGGCGGGCGTGCGCGCGGTGATGGCCACCTGCGGCCTCGAGGGGCTTCTCGACACCTGCACGCAGGCCAACGTGACCCTGCCCGACGGCGCGGACGCGAGCGACGCGCACTTCATCTGCGGCTACGGCACGCAGGGAGACCGCACGTGGGCGGTCGTCATCGGGGGTCGCGGGGACTCCACGCACGTGGTGGCGCTGGCCGCGCCCACGGCGCACTTCGACGGCATCGACCTGAGCCCGTACGGCGGGAGCATCTGCGACTACGTGGCCGCCGCGGACCTGTTTGCGAGGTAGGCATGACTGACGAGAAGAGCGCGCGGCCGCGGCGCGAGACGCGCGAGCCGCGACCCAACGACGAGTTCATCCGAGCGGAGAACGAGGACGACGACGGCTACGACCCCTACTCGGACCGCCGACCCGAGCCGGAGCCGCTCTTCGAGCGCGACCCCTGGGCCTGACCGGGCGTTGCCGGCGCGGCCATCGGGCGCGCCAGGGCGCTAGCTGGTGGCGCCCCAGTTGGTCTGCATGTACTCCCAGACCACGAAGACCACGATCGCCAGCACCGCCAGCACCACGAGGAGCGCGACGGCGGTCTTGATGCGCGTCCTGCGCTCGCGCGAGGCGAAGATGTCGCGCCGACCCTTGGGAATCTCAAGGTACTGGCCGTAGTGGAGGTCGCGCCTGAGCTGCTCGCCGCCCGCGCGGGAGCGACGGTACGCCCCGCCCGAGAGCGCGCCGCCGCGCACGGTGTAGCCGGACTCGTGCGTCACCACCTCGGGCTCGGCGTCCTCGTCGGCGAGGTCGTCGATGGGCTCCACGCTGCGGTGCGCGGGGCGCTGCCGCACGTAGGGGGCGGGACGCGGCGTTCCCTCGCCGGCGTGCTGTGGCTCGTTGCTGGCGCTCATCTGGTCTCCAGGCTCTCAGCATCAGTGGTCCCATGATACGGCAGCCGGCCGAGAAGGGCCCGCGGGGAGCTCGAGCCTATACAAAACGTAAGAAAGCCTTGAGCCTCGCTGCCCCTCTCGTCCTTAAATCTAAGCGTATAAGACTTAGATATGATGAGTATGTGACGCTAAGAAAATATCCGTTTTGCCGCATAGAATCCCGCGAGGCGGGAACATATGACAGTGAGCAACAGGGGCGATGAAAAAGACGCCCCGCACGTCACAGAGGAGTGATCATCATGGCAGGCATGGTTCCTTACGATCGTTACACGCGCGCGCTTCGCACTTGGCCGTTCGACGAGATCGACCGCTTCTTCGACGCCCCCTTCGCGGCGCTGAGCTCCACGGGCTCGGGCTTCAAGATGGACGTCGAGGATGCTGACGACCACTACGTGGTCAGCGCCGAGCTCCCGGGCGTCAAGCGCGACGAGATTGACGTCGAGCTCAACGAGGGTCGTCTGTCCATCTCCGTCGACAAGAAGGAGTCCGACGAGCAGAAGGGCAAGAACTTCCTGTACAAGGAGACCGGCGAGTGGAGCGCCACGCGCGGCGTCTACCTGAAGGACGCGGCGGTCTCGGGCCTCACGGCCAAGCTCGAGGGCGGCATCCTCACGGTGAACGTCCCCAAGCAGCAGGAGAAGAGCAACGTCACCAAGGTCGCCATCGACTAGCTTCGCCGACGGGCGGTTCCCAACGGGCCGGGGCCTTCGGGCTCCGGCCCACTTTTTTGTTGTGTGTGGGCCTCTCGTCGCGCCTCCGCTCTGCGCCGTCGCCGCGTCGTCCCTCTCGCCCTTTCGCCGCCCCTCTCCCAATTAACCCGCAAAAAATGACATTCACAAACCTTAATCCAGCAATTATATGAATATGAAATCATTTTTTGCGGGTTATTTGCCGGTGACCGATCGAGAAGGACGGCGGGGCGAGAAGGGCGGCGGTTGAGAGGGGGGACGGCGGGGCGAGAAGCCCGCGGCGCCCGTGTCACCACACGGTGAGCGGCCAGTCCTGGGCGGCACAGCAAACCGTGAGGCGCCCGTCGCGCGTGCGGGCCTCGTCGCGGCCGTCCTCGCCGGCCACGACCTCCGCGCCCACGGCCTCGGCCAACGTGCGCAGGCACATGCTTGGCCGGTTGTTCTCCTGCGAGAGGTGCATGGCCACCACGCACTCGGTGTCCTCGCCCACGAGCTCGCCCAGCGCCGCGGCGGCCTGCGCGTTGGAGAGGTGGCCCGTCGGTCCCGCCACGCGCGCCTTGAGGTAGGCGGGGTAGGGGCCCGTGGCGAGCATGCGCTCGTCGTGGTTGGACTCGAGCGCCAGGATGCGCACGCCGCGCAGGGTGTCGAGCGCCTCCGCGCCCAGCTCGCCGGTGTCCGTGCAGAACCCGAGCGCGTCGTCGGCGGTCGAGAAGCGCAGGCCCACGGGATCGGCCACGTCGTGCGAGGTGGGGAACGTCCGCACGCGCATGCCCGCGAGCTCGAGCTCGTCGGAGTGCCCCACGATCGTGAACGGAAGGCCGGTGAGGTAGCTGCGCGCGCCCACGGTGCCCGCCGTGGCCACGAGCTCCCCCTCGAAGTGGTTGCAGAAGACGGTGAGCCCGCCCACGTGGTCGGAGTGCTCGTGGGTGAGCACCACCGCCGTCACGCGGCCCATGTCCACGCCCAGCTCGTCGGCGCGGCCGAGCAGCGCCCGCCGCGAGATGCCGCAGTCCACCAGCACCGAGCCGGCGGGGCCCTCCACCACGGCCGCGTTGCCCTTGGAGCCGCTGGCCAGCACGTGCAGGTGAATCTCGGGCGTCATGGGTGTCTCCTCGGTGTCGTACACTTCTCGGTGCGGCGCTCCGTCGCGCCGACGTACAGGGTAGCCGTTGGAGGTGACACATGACGAGCGTCTCTCGCCGATACGGCGCCGCCGCGGCGCCGCGCTTCGAGCGGCCGAGCGGGCGCGAGGACCCAGCGCTTCGCGCGCCCGTGATCCTCATGGTCTCCGGCGGCGCCGACTCCACGGCGCTGCTCGTGCTGGCCGCCACCTCTGCGCTCGACATCGACGACGGCCGCGGCCGGGCACGCGTCGCCCGCGAGCGCCTCCACGTGCTGCACGTCAACCACGGCCTGCGCGGCCTCGACGCCGAGGAGGACGAGGAGTTCGTGCGCGACCTCGCGGCGCGCTACGGCATCCCCTGCACCATCCGGCGCGCCGACGTGGCCTCCCTGGCCGCCCGCGCGGGCGACAACGTCGAGAACGCCGGGCGCGAGCTGCGCTACGCCGAGGCCGCGCGGCTGGCCAACGAGCTCTCGGCCGAGCTCGGCACCCCGCGCTCGGCGGCGCGCATCCTCACGGCGCACACCGCCGACGACCGGGCCGAGACCTTCTTCATGAACGCCATCCGCGGCGCGGGCGCCTCGGGCCTCTCGTCGATCCCGCGCCGCCGCAACCGCATCGTGCGGCCGCTGCTGGACCGCACCCACGCCGAGCTCTGCGACCTGCTGCGCATGCGCGGCATCGTCTGGCGCGAGGACGCCACCAACGCCGACACGCGCTACCTGCGCTCCTACGTGCGCCACGAGGTGATGCCCGTCGTGCGGGCGAGAAACCCGCGCGTCACCGCGAGCCTCGCCGCCACCTGCGACATCCTCTCTGACGAGGACGCCTACCTCACCTCGGTGGCCGCGCGCGCCCTGCGCGAGCTCACGCGCGGGTCGGGCGAGGCGCTGCTGGTGCTCGACGCCGGCCGGCTCGCGGCGCTCGACGTCGCCGTAGCGCGGCGGGTGGTGCGCCAGGCGCTGCTCGCCGTCTGCCCCGCCGCGCGCCTCGAGGCCCGCCATGTCGAGGCGGTCCTGCGCGCCGTCGCGGCGGGGGAGGGCGCGGTCAACGTGCCGCTTGGGGCCACGGTACGCGTCGAGCACGGCCTTTTGAGCGTGCGCGGGCGCAGCGAGGCGCCGGCGCCCTTTGCGGGCTGGCTCGAGGTGCCCGGCCGGCTCGAGCTGCCCGACGGCCGCGTGCTCTCGGCGCGTCTTGTGCCCTCCGAGCCCGGGACTGACCCGGCCGCCCGCGCCCGCGCGCACGCGCTGGAGTGGGACGGGGCCTCGGTCCTTCTCGACGCCGAGGCGTGCGGGGTCGACGCCGCCCGGGGCGGCCGGCTCTGGGTGGACGCCCCGCGCGCGGGCGACGTGCTCTGCCCGCTGGGCATGCACGGGCAGTCCAAGAAGGTGTCCGACCTGCTCGGCGAGACGCGCGTCCCCCGGGAGCGCCGCGCGTCCGTGCCCGTGGTGCGCGTCTCTCCCACCGGCGCCGTGGTGTGGGTGGCTCCGATCCGGGCCGACGAGCGCGCCCGCAGCGTGCCCGCCACGACGCACCAGCTCGAGCTCACGCTCCTGGACGCGCCCCGGCCCTGACGCCCGGCTTCGGGCGGCCCCGGCTGCGCTATCCTTGGGAAAAGGGCCGCGGAGGCGGCCAGGCCGGAGCCCAGAAGGGAAGCGCTATGGAGGCACTGCACCCGGACGTCGAGAAGGTCCTGTTCAGCGAGGACGACATCCGCGACATCGTCGCGAGCGTGGGCGCGCAGATCACGCGCGACTACAAGGACAGGAATCCGCTGATCGTTGCCGTCCTGCGCGGGGCGGTGGTCTTCACGGCCGACCTCATGCGCGCCATCGAGTGCCCGCTCTCGGTGGACTTCATGGCCGTCTCGAGCTACGGCGACGGCGTCAAGAGCTCGGGCGTAGTCCGCATCGTCAAGGACCTCGACACCAAGCTCGAGGGCCGCGACGTCATTATCGTCGAGGACATCCTCGACTCGGGCCTCACCCTGTCCTACCTCGTGCGGCTGCTGGAGTCGCGCGGCCCCGCGTCGGTGGAGGTCGCGGCGTTCCTCGTGAAGGACGTCCCCGGCAACACGCCGGCCGTCAAGCCGCGCTACGTGGGTGCGCACGTCCCCGACGAGTTCATCGTGGGCTACGGCCTCGACTACGCGGAGCGCTACCGCAACCTGCCCTACATCGGCGTGCTCAAGCCGGAGGTCTACGAGAAGTAGCCCCGGCGCCGCGCCCGGACCAAGCAAGGAGACTGCGTGTCAGAGAAGAACAGGCGCCCGTCGCTGACGGGCGGAACCGGCACCCCGGGCGGCCCCGTGCGCCCCAACAACATGATGACGCTGCTCGTGGTCGTCATCGTCGTGTACCTGGCGTACTCGATGGGCTCGGCCTTCGTCAACCGCGGGCAGGCCTCCGACACGCTCCCCACCAACCAGTTCGTGACCGCCGTCGAGGACGGCCGTGTGCACGACGTCACCTACAGGACCTCCGACGGCAGCGTGAGCGGCTCGTACTGGCGCACCGCGGACGACGAGAAGACCGGTGACGGCGCGCTCGCCCCCTACACGAGCGTCTACGTGGGCTCCGACTCGCTCGCCGAGCTCATGGCCGCGCACCCCGACGTCACCTACACCATCGACACGAGCTCCGACGACCTCATGGAGACGATCCTGGTCTCGGTGGTCCCCACGCTGCTCCTGGTGGGCGTGTTCGTGTTCTATATGAGCCGCATGTCCAACCAGCAGGACAAGACGATGTCGTTCGCCAAGACCAAGGCGCGCACCGCCGAGAGCGAGCGTCCCAAGGTGACGTTCGCCGACGTCGCGGGCATCGACGAGGCGGTCGAGGAGCTCCAGGAGATCAAGGACTTCCTCACCGACCCCGAGCGCTACCACAAGATGGGCGCCCGCATCCCGCGCGGCGTGCTGCTGGTGGGCCCCCCGGGCACGGGCAAGACGCTGCTCGCCAAGGCGGTGGCCGGCGAGGCGGGCGTGCCGTTCTTCTCGATCAGCGGCTCCGACTTCGTCGAGATGTTCGTGGGCGTGGGCGCCTCGCGCGTGCGCGACCTGTTCAAGCAGGCCAAGGAGGCCGCGCCCTGCATCGTCTTCATCGACGAGATCGACGCGGTGGGCCGCCAGCGCGGCGCCGGTCTGGGCGGCGGGCACGACGAGCGCGAGCAAACCCTCAACCAGCTGCTCGTTGAGATGGACGGCTTCGAGGACAACTCCTCGGTCATCCTGATCGCCGCCACCAACCGCCCCGACATTCTCGACCCGGCACTTCTGCGCCCCGGCCGCTTCGACCGGCGCGTGACGGTGGACCGCCCCGACGTGGCGGGCCGCGAGAAGATCCTCGCGGTGCACGCCCAGGGCAAGCCCGTCTCGGACGCGGTCGACCTCGCGCGCGTTGCCAAGGTGACGCCGGGCTTCACGGGCGCCGACCTGGCCAACCTCATGAACGAGGCCGCCCTTCTCGCCGCGCGCCGCCATCTGCCCCAGATCGGCCCCGACGAGGTCGAGGAGGCCATGGAGCGCGTGATGGCGGGCCCGGAGCGCAAGAGCCGCGTCATCACCGAGGGCGAGCGCCGCGTGATCGCCTATCACGAGAGCGGCCACGCCCTGGTGGGCCACATTCTGGAGAACTCCGACCCCATCCACAAGATCAGCATCGTGAGCCGCGGCCAGGCGCTCGGCTACACCATGCAGGTGCCCGAGGAGGACCACTTTCTCGAGACGCGCGACGGCATGCTCGACCAGATCGCGGTGCTGCTGGGCGGCCGCACGGCCGAGGAGCTCTTCTGCGACGACGTCACCACCGGCGCGAGCAACGACCTCGAGCGCGCCACCAAGCTCGCGCGCACGATGGTCACGCGCTACGGCATGAGCGAGGAGCTGGGCGCGCAGGTCTTCGGCGAGGCGCAGCACGAGGTCTTCCTCGGCCGCGACTACGCCAACCACCAGGACTACTCGGCCGAGACCGCCAAGCGCATCGACGACGAGGTCGAGCGCATCATGCGCGAGGGCCACGCGCGGGCGCGCTCGGTGCTCGACGCGCGCCGCGCCCAGATGGACACGATGGCGCACGTGCTGCTCGAGCGCGAGACCGTGGAGGGCGAGGCCGTCAACGCCCTTCTCGACGACCGCTGGGACGAGTACGCGTCCGGTGAGAGGGGCAACGGGGCCGACGAGGCCTAGGGAGGAGCACGCATGTCCATCAACGAGACGAGCCGCGCCTACGGGGCGCAGAAGTCGGCCATCCGCGAGATCTCGGCGTACGCCGGGGCGCGCAAGGCTCAGATCGGCGCCGAGAACGTCTTTGACTTCTCCCTAGGCAACCCGTCGATCCCGGCGCCGGACGAGGTGCGCGCCTCCATCGAGCGCGCGCTGGCGCTGCCGGCCACGCAGCTCCACGGCTACACGCCCGCCAACGGCCTGCCCGCCGCGCGCGAGGCCGTGGCCGCGAGCCTGCGCCGCCGCTTCGGCGACGACGCCGCACAGGCGGGCGACCTCTATCTGACCTGCGGCGCGGCCGCGTCGCTGTCCATCTCGTTCAACGCGGTGGTCAACCCCGGCGACGAGGTCATCGTGATCGCGCCGTACTTCCCGGAGTACCGCGTCTGGATCGAGACCGCGGGCGCCGCGTGCGTCGAGGTCATGGCCGACCCGGCCACCTTCCAGGTGGACGTGGACGCCGTGGCCGCCGCGGTGAGCGAGCGCACCAAGGCCGTGGTCATCAACTCGCCCAACAACCCCGTGGGCTCGGTGTACTCCCGCGAGAACCTCGCGGCGCTGGCCGCAGCCCTGCACGACGCCGAGGAGCGCCTGGGCACCGCGATCTACCTCGTGGCCGACGAGCCCTACCGCGAGATCACCTACGGCGCTGAGGTGCCCTGGGTACCGGGCGTCTACGACCGCACGATCGTGTGCTACAGCTACTCCAAGAGCCTCTCGCTGCCGGGCGAGCGCATCGGCTGGGTGCTCGTGCCGCCCACCAACCCCGAGCACGACGACCTGCTGCTCGCCGTGGCGGGGGCCGGCCGCAAGCTGGGCTTCGTCTGCGCGCCGGCACTCTTCCAGCGCGTGCTCGTCGACTGCGTGGACGTGCCGAGCGACGTGGCCGCCTACGCCGAGAACCGCGCGGCGCTGACCGAGGGCCTCTTGCGTCTGGGCTACGAGTTCATCGAGCCCGAGGGCGCGTTCTACCTCTGGGTCAAGGCGCTCGAGCCGGATGCCGAGAGGTTCTTCGAGCGTGCCAAGGAGCTCGAGCTGCTGCCGGTGCCGTCCGACTCGTTCGGCTGCCCGGGCTGGGTGCGCGTGGGCTACTGCGTGAGTCACGAGACCATCGTGAACTCGATGCCCGCGTGGGAGCAGCTCGCCGCGAGCTACCGCCAGGAGGCCTGATGCTTCAGAACCGCTGCGACGTCCACACCCACACGAGCTTCTCGCGCCATGCGTACTCGACGGTGCGCGAGAACGTCCTTGCCGCGCGCGACGCCGGACTCGAGCTCCTGGGCTGCGCCGATCACTTCAGCGACATGCTCTTCCCGGGCGCGGACCTCGGGCGGGCCAGCCTGCGTGACTACCAGTTCTTCCTCAACACGGCGGTCTGGCCGCGCACCTGGGAGGGCGTGCGGCTGCTGCACGGCGCCGAGGCGGACATCCGCACGCTCGACGGCCGGCTCTTTGGCCAGGACGTGGCCGTGGCGCCCGACATCACCAACCCTGCCGCGCCCGCCACGGCCACGCTCTACGACCGCGTGGTCGCCGGGTGCGACTACGTGATCGCGAGCGTTCACTACCGCGGCTTCCTCGAGGGGGCGTCGACCGTCCAGCTCACCGACATGTACCTCAAGGTGATGGAGCAGTCCAAGGTCCTCGTGCTCGGTCACCCGGGGCGCGCCAACGTGCCCTTTGACGTGGCGGAGGTCGTGGGCGAGGCCGCGCGTCGGCACCTGCTCGTCGAGATCAACGCGCACAGCATCGGCGGGCGTCGCCGCGGGGCGTGGGACCGCTGCCGCAAGATCGCTGAGACCTGCGCCGAGCTGGGTTGCCAGATCGTCGTCAGCAGCGACGCCCACATCTGCACCGACGTGGGCGCGGTCGAGCCGGCGCTCGAGCTGCTCGAGGAGATCCGCTTCCCGCAGGAGCTCGTCGCCACGCGCTCGGCCGAGGCGTTTCTCGCCGCGATGGACGCCGCGGGCCTGGAGGTGCCGAGGTTCTAGGGGCGGTCGCGTCGCGTGCGGCGGGAAATCAGTGGATTTTTGGCGATCGCCCAAGTACTACTTCGCCGATACCATTTGATGACCTGCGCTTTTCTCCCCGAGGAACAAGTCGCTGCTCGACCTGGCGCCCAAAAACCACTGATTTCTCCCGTATGATGCCGACGCGGGCCCGATGGCCCGCCCGACCGCTCTTGCCGAGGAAGGGAACGCCCATGTCGCACGCTCGCGAGCTGCGCCTCGTCTCTTGGAACGTCAACGGCCTGCGCGCCGTCATGAAGAAGGACCCGAGCTTCACCGACGTGGTCGCCGCCTGCGACGCTGATGTCTTCGCCGTCCAGGAGACCAAGCTACAGGAGGGCCAGATTGAGCTCGACCTGCCCGGCTACCACCAGACCTGGAGCTACGCCGAGCGCAAGGGCTACTCCGGCACCGCCGTCTTCTCCCGCGAGGAGCCGCTGCAGGTAATCAACCACATCGGCGCGCCCGAGGCGGACAACGAGGGCCGCGTCTGCGCGCTCGAGTTCCCCGGCTACTGGTTCGTGGACGTCTACACGCCCAACGCGCAGAACGAGCTAGCGCGCATCGACACGCGCCTGGCCTGGGACGCGTGCTACCGCGAGTTCCTGGTGGGCCTGGCGGCCCAGAAGCCAGTGGTTACCTGCGGCGACTTCAACGTGGCCCACAACGAGATCGACCTCAAGAACCCCGGTCCCAATCGCGGCAACGCCGGCTTCTCGGACGAGGAGCGCGAGAGCTTCACGCGTCTGCTCGACGCCGGCTTCACCGACACATTCCGCGCGCGCCACCCCGGCCTCACGGGCGCCTACAGCTGGTGGAGCTACCGCTTCAACGCGCGCAAGAACAACGCGGGCTGGCGCATCGACTACTTCCTGGTGTCCGATGACATCGCCGACCGCGTGACCGGCGCCTCGATTCTCAGCGAGGTCTACGGCTCCGACCACTGCCCCGTGGAGCTGACCATCGAGCTGTAGCCGGGCTACCGGGCGCGGGCCCCTCGCCCGCGCTATCCCAGCGTGATGTAGCCCGTGCCCTCGTCGGTGGGGGCGGGGCCGCCGTCGGCCGACCCGAAGACGAACTCGCGAATGCGCGGCAGCTCGCGCAGGCCCTGCTCGTGACCCACCTCGTACTCGGCCGCCTGCTTGCGCGGGCTGGCCGTGCCGCTCGTGACGTCCATGGCGTCGGGATAGATGACGAGGCAGCGTCCCTCGCGGGCGAGCGCCTCCACGCGGTCGAGCTCGGCGTTGTAGCGCTCCCAGCGCGTGAGCAGCGCGTTGCGCAGATAGGGGTGGTCGCGCGAGACGGCCAGGTAGAGCGAGCGGTCGCGCTTGGTGGGCGGCTTCTTGCGATAGCCGCGCGGGCGCGTGGCCACGAAGACGAACTTCTCGTAGCCGTCCTCCTCGGCCATGTTGACGGGGATGCCCGCGCCCGCGCCGAGGCCGCCGTCCATGAGGACGCGCCCGTCAACGGGCAGCGGCTTCATCATCCCCGGCAGCGTTGAGCTCGCACGCACCAGATCGATCATGCGCACGGGGTCGCGGGTGAGCTCGTCGCGACGGAAGCGCAGGGTGCGGCCCGTGTCGCGCTCGAACGCCTGGATGCAGCGGCCCGCGGGGTTGGCCACGAACGTGTCCCAGTCAAACGGCCAGGTGCCGTCCTGCGCGGCGCCCTCGTAGAGGAAGTCGGCGTCGAAGTAGCCCCCGCCGTGCAGCAGCGAGGGCAGCCCGACGGCCCGCTTGGCCCGCCCGCTCAGGATGAAGGAGTGCTTCACGCGCCACTGGTCGCGGGAGAGGTAGTTGACGGTGTTGCTCGCCCCGGCCGAGAGGCCGCACACGTAGTCGAAGTGGATGCCCTGCTCGAGCAGGACGTTGGAGATGCCGGCCGAGAAGCACCCCCGGTACCCGCCGCCCTCGAAGACGAGGGCACAGTCGCGCACGTTGCTCACGATCTCCCCCATGCGGCCCCCTTCCGACCCGGCGATGCACATAACAAATGAGATATGCCCAAAAGGCGCCGGCGCGAGTCGGCGCGCCCAAAGACTCCATGCGACAGGGCTACCATGGAGGGGCCGAACCGGACGGGGGAGGGGCGATCATGGGACGAACGATCACGGATGCGCGCGAGGCGGCCGCCGAGCTC
This sequence comes from Thermophilibacter sp., assembly GCF_966187215.1. Classification (NCBI taxonomy): domain Bacteria; kingdom Bacillati; phylum Actinomycetota; class Coriobacteriia; order Coriobacteriales; family Atopobiaceae; genus Thermophilibacter; species Thermophilibacter sp. Next base: position 785 of record NZ_CBIFYV010000076.1, on the reverse strand, counting down.
GCGAGGCGCTTCGAGGGGGCGAGAAGCGCCGTGTTCTTCGGCGGCGCGGGCGTCTCCACGGCGAGCGGCATCCCCGACTTCCGCAGCGCCGACGGCCTCTACCACCAGCGCTTCAAGTACCCGCCCGAGACCATGCTCGGGCACGACTTCTTCGTCGCGCACACCGAGGAGTTCTACGACTTCTACCGCGAGCGCATGATCTGCCTCGACGCGCGCCCCAACCGCGCCCACGAGAAGCTCGCCGAGCTGGAGGCGACGGGCCACCTCGCTGCGGTCGTCACGCAGAACATCGACGGCCTGCATCAGGCGGCCGGCTCGCGCACGGTCTACGAGCTGCACGGCTCGGTGCACCGCAACGTCTGCCGGCGCTGCGGGGCCACCTACTCCGCCGAGTGGGTCATGGCGACCGAGGGCGTGCCGCGCTGCGAGAGGTGCGGCGGCCTCGTGAAGCCCGACGTGGTGCTCTACGGCGAGCAGCTCGACGAGCGGGTGCTGCTCGCCAGCGTGCGCGCGATCGCGGCGGCCGACCTGCTCGTCATCGGCGGCACGTCGCTCGTGGTGTACCCGGCGGCCGGCCTCGTGGACTACTTCGAGGGCAACGAGATGGTGGTCGTGAACCGCGACCCCACCCCCGCCGACGCCCGCGCCGACCTCGTCTGCGCCTGCGATATCGCCGCCGCCTTCGACTTCTGACGCCTCCGGCCGGGCCGCCGAGAAGGTCCGGCGCTCAGACAGTCCTCGCCGCGCAGGGGGCGCGTGGCTGCGGAACTCGCGGCGGACCTTCT
>NZ_CBIFYV010000075.1:0-50251 GCF_966187215.1 Thermophilibacter sp. | reverse complement strand
GCGCCGTCGCGTCGCTGCTCGACGCCACCGACGACGACGTCGCGCTGCTCGAGGGGATGGATTTGGGGTCGTCGCGCGCCACGCTCGTGGCGCCGGACGGCACGGTGAGCTACGACAGCCGCGCGGACGCCGCGAGCCTGCCCAACCACGCCGACCGCCCCGAGGTGGCCGCCGCGCTGGCGTCGGGCGCGGGCTCGTCGGACCGCGCGAGCGAGACCGTGGGCTACACGAGCATCTACGAGGCCGTGCGGCTCGACTCCGGCGAGGTGCTGCGCCTGTCGGTGGACCGCGCCGGGGTGCTCGCGTTCCTCTCGCGCGACGTGATGGTGCTGGTGGCGCTGGTCGTGCTGGTGGTGGGCGTGAGCTGGGTGGTGAGCCACGTGCTGTCGCGCCGTTTCGTGCGCCCGATCCTCGAGATCGACCCGGCCTCCGGCGACTCCGTGGCGCCCTACGAGGAGCTCGACCCGCTCGTGCGGCGCCTCAACGAGCAGCACGAGGAGCTGCTGCACCGCATGAGCGCGATCCAGGACGCGGCCGACCTGCGCCGCGAGTTCACGGCCAACGTGACCCACGAGCTCAAGACGCCGATCGCCTCGATCCAGGGCGCGGCCGAGCTCATCCGCGACGGGATCGCCAAGAAGAAGGACGTGCCGGAGTTCGCGGGGCGCATCTACGACGACGCGCGGCGCCTCTCGAGCCTGGTGAGCGACATCCTGACGCTGTCGAAGCTCGACGAGGCCGAGCGCGCGGGCGGCGGCGACACGGGGCTGTTCGGCGCCGTGGAGCGCGTCGATCTGCTGAGCGTGGCGCGCGACGTCTGCGGCAGGCTCACGCCCAAGGCCGAGCGCGCGGGCGTGGAGCTGGCCGTGCGCGGGGTGTCGCTCGTGGTGAGCGGCAACACGCGGCTGCTCGACGAGCTGGTGAGCAACCTCGTGGACAATGCGATCCGCTACAACCGGCCGGGCGGCACGGTCTTCGTCTGGGTGCTGCCGCGCGCCGGCGCGCCGACGCTGCGGGTGAGCGACACCGGCATCGGCATCCCCGAGGAGGCGCAGGCCAAGGTCTTCGAGCGCTTCTACCGCGTGGACAAGGGCCGCAGCCGCGACATGGGCGGCACCGGGCTGGGCCTGGCCATCGTCAAGCACGCCGCCGCCTACCACAGCGCGCAGATCGCGCTCGAGAGCGAGGTCGGCAAGGGCACCACGATCACCGTGACCTTCCCGGCGTCCGCGGTGCGATAGCGCCCGCGCGCCGGCGGGCGGCGTGCGCCTCTCGCCCCCGGCCCCTCTCACCGCCCCCTCTCGCTCCCGCGCCCCTCTCGCTGCCCCGCGCCCTTCTCATTCCCAGCGTCCCTCTCACCTGTCTCGCGCCTCTCTCGTCTCCCCGTGCCAAAACCCTGCGCGATTGGGTGGCATCCTTGATATTCAAGCTCCCTCTGGCGAGAAGAACGCCTCCTCGCCAGCTCCCTCTATTACGTTTCCCCAGGTCAGCCTTGCGCGTAATATGGCCTCGACCCTCCATGGTCCGCATGCGCATCAAAGATGCCACCCAACGACCCATCGTTCTTGCCGAAAACGGCCTCTCCCGGAGCGCGTCAACCCCAAAACACCCAATCGCTGCGTTTTCTTGGCAGCCCGCGGGAGGAAGGGAGGGCGGCAGCACATGTGGGAAGGACGGGCAGGGGGGCGGCGGCTCGCGAGGGAGGGTGCCGCCTCGTGCGGCCAGGGGCGCGTGGCAAACGAGGTGCATACGCTCCTGACGGCGTGGCTTGCGACCGTGGGGGGTATAGTCACGGGAGAAGCCCGTGAAGGAGGTGCCCGATGAGCGCCGTCAACGTCTCCCTGACCCCTGCCGAGGCCGAGCGCGCCTTCGAGGAGGCCGGCCTCAGCGCGCGCGAGCGCGAGGCCGCACGCGACGTCCTCGCGGGTGCGACCGCGGAGGGGTCGGCGCAGCGCCTGGGCGTGAGCGCCTCGACCATCGCGAGCTACCGCCGACGCGCGTGCGAGAAGCTCGGCTGCGAAGGCGTGCGGGAGTTACGGAAGCGCTTCTCGCCTGGTGAGCCCGCCGCCTCGGTCGTCGAGCCAGACGCGCCGGACGTGCTCCGCGAGCTCGGCCTGGGCGAGACCGAGGCGCGCGTCCTCGCGCTCGTGGCCGCTGGGCGCTCCACCGCGCAGGTCGCCGAGGAGCTCTCCGTCGCGCCCGGCACGGTGAGCGCCGCCCGCGCGCACGGCTACCGCCTCTTGGGGGTCCACTCGCGCGAGGAGCTGGCGACGGCGCTCTCGCCGGAGGGCCTGGGGCGCCTGCGCGAGCGCGCCGAGGAGCTGCGCGCCGACGGCGAGGTGCCGGGAAGCCCCTGGCCGCGCCGCGTCTACGTGCTCGTGTGCGTGCTGCTGATCGCTGCGGGCCTCGCCTACGAGGTCGCCTTCCAGCTCGTGCTCGCCGCCCGCATCGGGCGGTACTTCGAGATGGTCTGGGCCTGGCTGCTGTGCGTGCTCGCCCGGCCGCTCGCGGCGCTGGGCGCCGCGCAGCTCGCGGGTCTCGCGATCGGGCGGCGCGTGCGCCGTCGCGCGTGGCCGTGGCGCCGGGTCACGGTCGCCTGCGGGGTCGTCACCGCGGCGTACGCTCTGCTCGTCACGTTCGTCGTCCACGTGCTGCCGTCCGCCGCGTATGCCGTGCTCGCGAGTGCCATCGCCTCGGGCGCGCCCGTGCTCCTCGCGCTGGCGGTGGGGCTCGCGCTCGGCGTCAGCGTCGCGGTCGCGCTGCGCCAGAGGGGCCGGCTGTGGGCATAGATTCGTTTTGTCTGTAGTTCAAACCGAAATCTGTAAGTACAGACAAAACGGCCACCATCTCTGACCTGCTGATTCTTTCCAACATATTTTGTCTGTAGTTGGGTTTTCCGATTTGAACTACAGACAAAATGAACCCGTCTCCGGAAGAGCCACATAACGGGGCGGCGAGGCGCCCGGCGAGGGCGCATGAGCATCCAGCTCGAGCACGCCAGACAGTTGAAGGAGGCGCTCGTCCAATCCCGCGCTCGGCCGGCCAATCGGGTCGCGTGACGGGATGTGCCTACAGCGCGGCCTCCCAGAGGTTGGTCCAGCCGGGCAGCGGCAGCCCCGGGTAGGGGAGCCACACGGGGGCGTGCCGCGTGAGGCCGCAGCGCGCGTAGAGGTCGTTGGCCTCCACGTTCATCGGCGAGGTGTTGAGCCGCGCCACGCGCGCGCCCAGCTCGCGGGAGGCGAGAAGCGCCGCGGCCACGAGGGCCGAGCCCACGCCGCGCCCGCGCGCCGCCGGGTCGGCCGCGAGCAGGTGCCAGCAGGCGGCCGCGCCCTCGCCCAGCGCCTCCCAGTCGGCGTCGCGGCCGCCGTCGCCGAAGTCGGCGTCGAGGTCCACGGCCACGGCGCCGAGCAGCTCCGCGTCGTCGTCGGGCCGACCGCCGCGCACCGCGCCCGCGTCGAAGACGCCCCAGTACGAGCCCGCCGCCAGCAGCTCGTCCGCCATCCCCGCGGGCGGCCACACGCCCTCGACCCATCCCGACGTCCCGGGCTCGGCGTCCACGCGCCGGTAGAGCTCGCGCAGCCGCTCGGCCCAGAGCCCCTCCACGGGTACGCGGCACGCGGCCAGGCCGGACGGAACGCACGCCGCGCGCGGCGTCACGCGCACATCGTTTCTCGCCACGCACGCCAGCAGCTCGCGCGCCACGGCGGCGGGCGCCATCTTGGGCAGGTTGTGGTCCGCGCCCGGCTCGGTGACGCGCCGCGCGCCGGGGATCGCCGCCACGATGCGGTCGGTCTCCTCGGGCAGGATCTCGTCGAACTCGCCGACCATCACGGTCACGGGGCAGCCGATCGAGCCCAGCAACGCCGCGTCGATGTGCGGCTGGTCCACCATGAGCTGCAGCAGCTCCGCGGTCAGCGCCGCCTGCGCGGGGGAGGGGACCGGCGTGCCGTCCTCAAGCGTCACGCCCTCCTCGCCCTCGGCGGCCCAGCGGCGGTTCTCGGCGGCGGCGTAGGCCATCCAGTCGGTGTCCTCACGCGGCAGCCCGGCCGGCGTCAGGTTGGCGCCGAGCACGGTGGCCGAGAGCACGTGCGCGCCCCAGTCGCGCGCGAGCAGCAGTCCCAGGATGCCGCCGTCCGAGAAGCCGAGCACGTGGACCTGCCCCACGCCGAGCCGCGCGCACACCTCGCGGGCGTCGTCGGCCATGAGCTCGTAGGTGAGCGGCGCCGTCCCGCGCGTGGAGGCGCCCTGCGCGCGCGAGTCCACCGCGATCACGGAGCGCCCGCTCGCGCACACCGCGTCGATGACGGGGCCAAAGATCCCGTGCTCCTCGCCGTTGCCGTGCAGCATGAGCACTGGCGGCACGGCGAGGTCGATGCCGTAGGGCGTGCCGGGCTCGTCGGTCACGCCCTTGGGCGCGTAGGTCCACGCCACGATCGTCGCGCCGTCCGCCGTGGGCACTTCCACGCGCGCCGCGAGCGCCGTCCTCGGCAGCGCGTACGGCCTCGGCACGTGCACGGGCGGGGGAGCGACGCTCATCGTGGGTCCTTTCGTTGACGTTGGTCCGGGCGCGGCGCGAAGGTCCGGGCGCGGCGCGGGGAGGCTCCGGCGCTCAAACAGCTTGCCGAGAAGGGCGCTCGGCAAGAACTCGCGGCGGGCCTCGCCCCGCCGTCCGTCGGCTGCGTTGTCCCCACGGCGTCAGGCGAAAAGGTCCGCCGCGAGTTCCGCAGCCGCGCGCCCTCTGCGCGGCGAGGACTGTCCGAGCGCCGGACCTTCTCGCCTGACGCGTCTGGCGCCCCGGCGGTCGGCGGCGGCCGCGTGCTATCGTAGGGCGCTGGAATCGCGAGGAGGAACCCATGCGCACCGACGACTTTGACTACCCGCTGCCCGACGAGCTGATCGCCCAGGCCCCGGCCGAGCCGCGCGACTCGTGCCGGCTGCTCGTGCTGCACCGCGCCGACGGCTCCGTTGAGCACCGCCGCTTCACCGACGTCCTCGACTACCTCGAGCCCGGCGACCTGCTCGTGGCCAACCGCACCCGCGTCATGCCGGCGCGCCTGGTGGGCCGCAAGCGCGGCACGGGCGGCGTGTGCGAGACGCTGCTGCTCAAGCGCCGCGAGGACGTCGACCCGCTCGGCGGCGTCTGGGAGTGCCTGGTCAACCCCGGCAAGCGCCTGCGCCAGCCGGGCATCGTCATCGAGTACCGCGCCGGCGGGGCCCACGCGCCCGAGTCGGCGCCGGTGGTGCTCACCGGCGAGATCCTCGACTTCGTGGAGGGCAGCAAGGGCGGACGGCTCGTGCGCTTCTCGCCCGCGGGCACGAACGCGGACGGCTCGCCGCGCACGCTCGACGAGGCCATCCACGCGGCGGGCCACGTGCCCCTGCCGCCCTACATCACCAGCTACGAGGGTGACCCCGAGAAGTACCAGACCGTCTACGCCATGCGCGAGGAGCACTCCGCGGCCGCGCCCACGGCCGGGCTGCACTTCACGCCCGAGCTCATCGAGCGGATCCGCGAGAAGGGCGTGGGCTGGGAGACCGTGGAGCTGGAGGTCGGCATCGACACGTTCCGCCTGGTCACCGAGGACGACCCCACCCAGCACGTCATGCACACCGAGCGTTACCACGTGAGCCAGCGGGTCGTGGACGTTGTGCACGCCACCAAGGCGGCCGGCCACCGCGTGATCGCGGTGGGAACCACGTCGGTGCGCTCGCTCGAGAGCGCGTGGGAGGCGGGCGCGACGCCGAGCGACCCGCCCGTCACGGCGCGCCGCTTCGAGGGCGCGCCGGGCGCCGGCGCGGGCGACGTCGTGGTCCGCGAGGACGCCACGACCAACCTCTACCTGATGCCGGGCTCCACGTTCCACGTGGTGGACGCGATGATCACCAACTTCCACGTGCCGCGCTCCACGCTCATGATGCTCGTCTCCGCGTTCGCCACGCGCGAGCAGATCATGGCCGCCTACCAGGCCGCCATCGACGAGCGGTACCGCTTCCTCAGCTTCGGCGACGCGATGCTCATCGAGTAGGGGCGTCGTCCCGCCGGAAGGGGGGGCGATGCCCGGCGCTCAGACAGCTTGCCAAGAAGGGCGCTCGGCAAGAACTCGCGCCGGGCGTCGCCCCGCCTTCCGGCGGTCGGGAGCGCGGCTACCGCGCGGTGACGATCAGCACCACCACGAACGCGATGACGACCACCACCGCGGCGGCCGCGGCCAGAAGCGCCAGCCGAGCCCCGCGCGTGGACGAGCGCAGACCCTTCTCGCTCTCCGCCAGCTCGTCGACCACGGCCTGCTGCGCGGCCACCTCGGCGCGCTGCTCGGCGATGCTCGCGCGCAGCCGCGCGGTCTCCTCGGGGGTCGCGTGCACGTCCTCCGCCTCGTCGACCAGCGCCTGCGCCTCGTCGTGGCGCTCGGCCGCCCGGTCGTGGGCCGCCTTGGCCTCGTCGATGGCGTCGCGCTTCTCGGCGATGCCGTCCTCGAGCTCCTTCTCGGCGGCGTTGGCCTTGGCGAGAAGCTCGTCGTACTCGCCCTTGCGCGCCTCGTACTCCTGCTTGGCGGCGTCGGCCTCGCGCTGCGCCTCCTCGAGCGACTTGTTCTGCGTCCAGAGGTGGGTCTGCGCGGCGTCGACCGACGCCTGCGCGCTCGCGGTGACCGAGCTCACCTCGGCGCGGGCCGACTCGACGTGCGCGAGCTCGGTGGTCACCTCGTCCTGCAGCTGGCGCACGGCCTTGGCGTCGCGCGACCCCTCGCGCGCCCGCTTGAGCTCGTCCTGCACCTTGCGCAGCCGCGCCTGCGAGGCGTCCACGGCGCGGTTGGCCGAGGATATCGACTGTTCGCGAGCCTCGCTGGCCTCCTTGACCTGGCCCTCGGCCGTGCGCACGGCCCGCTTTGCCTCGGCGACGCCGCGGCTGGCCTCCTCCGAGCGCCCGCGCGCGGTCTCGGCGATGCGCTTGTAGGGCCGCAGCTCCTGCTCGTGGTCGGCGCGCATCTGGGCGAGAAGCCCCTCCACCCGCGCGACCTCGGCCTCGAGGCGCTCGACGCTGGCCTGGTGGGCCTCGATCTCGGAGGCCGCCTCCCGCGCGACGCGGCCCTGCTCGGCGACGATCCGCTCGTAGCCGGCCTCGACCTCCTCGCGCCGCGCGATCGTGGCCTCGTCGGCCTCGAGCGCGTCGCGCAGGGCGCGCAGCCTCCCGCGCGCGGTGGCGTGGCGGCGCGCCGCGGCGTGGACGTCGCGCACGGCCGCGAGGCCGCTCTTGAGCGTGCCGGCCGCCCCGCGCGCCAGCTCGCCGGCCCGCTCCGCGGCGGCCGTCGCGGAGGGCGTCTCCTCCGCGCGCTCGTCGCCCCCCAGATCGACGGGCTCCTCGACCTTCTCGGGGGCCTCCGCCCGGTCCTCTCGCTCGTCCGCCATCTCTGCTCCCATCCGTCGGCGCACACACCACCCATTGTGGGCCATGGCCCGCCGCGTGGCCGCGTCAATTCCGCTCATCCCCCGAGATTGCATCCTCGGCAGGAACGCGCGTGCCAATTCGTCCCGTGTTTGCTAGGATATGCCTTGGTTTCGGGGAACTCAGATATTCCCCGGCTTTGACAGGGAAATCTGGAAAGGGAGTCTACGACATGGTTTCTAAGCAGACGAGCATCATCAACGCCACCGGCCTTCACGCGCGCCCCGCGTCCGTCTTCGTGACCGAGGCCAAGAAGTACCAGTGCAACGTCACCATCAAGAACGTTGACAAGGACTCCGCTCCCGTCAACGCCAAGTCCATCATGATGATCCTGGCCGCCGGCCTCGGCACCGGCACCAAGGTCGAGATCGCGTGCGACGGCGAGGACGAGCAGGCCGCCCTCGACGCCCTCGTCGCCCTCATCGACAGCGGCTTCGGCGAGTAGGCTCAGCCCACCGAGCAACCTGGGGCCCGACCCTCACGGGGGTCGGGCCCTTTTCGTTGGCGCGGGGGCATGATGGTGGGGCCGGCGCGGACCGTCGATTCAGAGACCTTGAGTGTGTCGAAAATCGCCAAACGGTGCCTTCGACGCGGTCGTTTTGTCGATTTGCGACACACTCGGCGCTGAGAAGCCCGCGGGCGCGCTTCGTGTACGATGGGGTACCGCAGTCAGCCAAGAGCGCGAGAGTCTGCCGAGAAGGCCCGCCGCGAGTTCCGCAGCCGCGCCCTTTGCGGCGAGGACCGTCCGAGCGCCGGGTCCTTCTCGCCAGCCTCCGCACGTTTTTGTAACCGAGGAGAGCCGTGGATACCAGCCTGTTCACCTACGACATCGTCGCCGAGGACCCCAAGACGCACGCGCGCGCGGGCGTCCTGCACACCCCGCACGGCGACGTCCCCACGCCGATTTTCATGCCGGTGGGCACCAAGGCCACGGTCAAGGGCCTCACCCCGGCGCAGGTGGCGTCCGCGGGCACCAAGATCCTGCTCGCCAACACCTACCACCTGGCCATGCGTCCCGGTGCCGAGCTCGTGGCCGAGATGGGCGGGCTGCACGACTTCATGGGCTGGCACGGCCCCATCCTCACCGACTCGGGCGGCTTCCAGGTCTTCAGCCACGAGGAGTTCTGCAGGCTCTCGCGCGACGGCGTGCGCTTCCGCGCCGTTGACTACGACGGCCGCTGGTTCATGTGGACGCCCGAGGAGAACATGCGCATCGCGCAGCTGCTGGGCGCCGACATCGTGATGCAGCTCGACCAGTGCGTGGGCTATCCCGCGCCGCGCTCCAAGGTCGAGCGCTCCGTCGAGCTGTCGAGCATGTGGGCCGAGCGCTGCTACAGGGCGCACACCCGTCCCGACCAGGCGCTCTTTGGCATCGTGCAGGGCGGCATGCACCTCGATCTGCGCCTGCGCTCGCTGCGCCACCTCGAGGAGTGCGGCGACTTCCCGGGCTACGGCATCGGCGGCTACTCGGTGGGCGAGGACCACGAGACCATGTTCGAGACCCTCGCGCCGCTGGTCAGCGAGCACATGCCGTGCTCCAAGCCGCGCTACCTCATGGGCGTCGGCAACCCCACCACGCTCGTGCGCGGGGTGGCCTGCGGCATCGACATGTTCGACTGCGTGCTGCCCACGCGCACGGCGCGCACCGGCTCGGCCTTCTCCAGCGAGGGGCGCCTCAACTTCCGCCACGCCCGCTTCGCGCGTGACGCCGGCCCGCTCGACCCGGCGTGCGACTGCCCCACCTGCACCGGGGGCTTCTCGCGGGCGTACCTGCACCACCTGGTGCGCCAGAAGGAGATGCTGGGCTCGGTCCTCATCTCGCTGCACAACATTCACTACCTGATCGACCTCATGCGCCGCGCGCGCGAGGCCATCGTCGCGGGGACCTACGCGAGCTTCGTCGACGACTGGATGGCGTCGCCCGCCGCGAGCGACTGGTAGGCGAGAGGGGCCTGGGGCCGCGGGGGAGGGGTCTCCCGCCCGCGCCGTCCGCCCCTGTCCGCGTTCCTTCTCGCCCCGCCCCCTGCACATGCGTCAGCTCGACGCATGTGCACGGACGAGAGGGGCCTTCGCTCGGAGACGCCCCCTCACATGCGTCAACTTGGTGCATGTGCATCCTCTCGAGACCGGGAGGGCGCGTGGGGAGACGTTGGGTGAAGTGCACATGCGTCAAACTGCTGCATGTGAGTGGGTTTGGAGCCACATCGTCACCGTAGGTCGTACACATGCGTTGGCTTGCCGCAAGTGCATGGGCGAAGGGGTCTTTTCCCTGGAGATATCCCCATGCACATGCGTCAGCTTGACGCACGTGCACATCTGGTCCCGTTCGACTCGGGACCGGTGATACGCACATGCAGCAAGTTGACGCATGTGCATTCCGGCGAGAAGCGCGCGGCGGCGAGAAGGGCCGCAGGCCGCCGCCCGCGCGGGCGCCGTCGCCGTGTCCGGGGCCTCTGCTACAATCGTCCGCGATAGACAGAGTCGGGCGCGGAGCGCCCCGCCACGCGAAGAGACGATCATGACAACCTGCCAGCTCAGCGCCGTTCCGGCACCTGCCGGACGGTCGGTCGCACGCACACATCAAGACACGGGGGGCGGTCGCTGATGGCCGGCCTCGACCAGAGCCGCCGCTGGCAGGTCCTGCCGGCCGACCCGGCCCGCGAGCGCGCGCTCGCCGACGCCCTCGGCGTGCCCCCGCTCGTGGCGCGCGTGCTCGTGTCGCGCGGCCACACCGACCCGTCCGAGGCGCGCGCCTTCCTCACCCCCTCGCTCGAGCGCGACTGGGCCGACCCGCTCGTCATCCCCGGCATGCGCGAGGTCGCCGACCGCGTGGAGCGCGCCGTGCGCGAGGGCGAGACTATCGCCGTCTTCGGCGACTTCGACGTCGACGGCATGACGTCCACCTGCCTGCTCACGCTCGCGCTGCGCCGCCTGGGCGCCACGGTCCACCCGTTCATCCCGCACCGCTTCGGCGAGGGCTACGGCCTCAGCCGCGAGGCGCTCGCGCGCGTGCTCGACGCCTGCGACCCGCGCCTCGTGGTCACCGTGGACAACGGCATCGCCGCCGCCCGCGAGGTCGCCTGGCTCACCGAGCGCGGCATCGACGTCGTGGTGACCGATCACCACGAGCCCGCCGAGGACGTCCCGCGGGACGTCCCGGTCACCGACCCCAAGCTCGCCGCGTCCGGCCCCTCCCACGAGCTCGCCGGCGTGGGCGTGGCGCTCAAGCTCGTCTGCGAGCTCGGCCGCCGTCTCGGCCAGGCTGACCTCTGGCGCCACTACACCGACGTCGCCGCGCTCGGTACGCTCTCGGACATGATGCTGCTCACGCCCGAGAACCGCGCGATCGTGGCCGAGGGCATGGGTCGCCTGCACACCGCCACGCGCCCCGGGCTCGTGGCGCTCGCCGCCGCGTCGGGCCGCGACCTCGCGACCATGCGCCCCGACGACCTGCCCTTCTCGCTCATCCCGCGCCTCAACGCGGCCGGGCGGATGGGCACCACCGACGCCGCCCTCGAGCTGCTGCTCACCGACGACCCTGCCGAGGCCGCCGCGCTCGCCGGCCAGCTCGAGGCCACCAACACCGAGCGCCGCGAGGTCGAGGCCGCGCTGGCCGAGGCCGCGACCGCCGAGGCCGAGCGCACCTACGACGGCGGCCGCGTCGTGGTGGTGGGCGGCGAGGGCTGGCACGAGGGCGTCAAGGGCATCGCCGCGTCGCGCCTGGTCAACCGCTACCACGTCCCCGCCGTGGTCTTCTCGATCTCCGACGGCATCGCGCGTGGCTCCGGCCGCTCGGTGGGCTCGGTCGACCTCTTCCGCGCCGTCGAGCGGTGCTCGGACATGCTCGTGCGCTTCGGCGGGCACGCCGGTGCGGTGGGCGTGACCTGCGAGGCGTCGCGCCTGGACGAGTTCCGCGCTCGCCTCTCGGCCGTGCTCGCCGAGCTGCCCGCCGAGCAGTTCGAAGACACCGACGAGGTCAGCGCCGTGGTCGGGCTCGACGAGCTCACCGTGGGGTCCATCGACGCCCTCGAGCGCCTCCAGCCCTTCGGCCAGGGCAACAAGCGGCCGCTTCTGGCCGTGCGCGGCGTGATGGCGCGCAACCGGGCTCGCGTGGGGGCCGACGGCGCCCACCTGCGCTTCGTTGCCACCGACGGCGCGAGCTCGGTGGCCGCGATCTTCTTTCGCGCGCCCGACCCCGAGCGGGCGCTCGCCTGGGACGGTGTGGTCGACGTGGTCTTCGAGGCCGCCAACGAGACCTGGCAGGGCCGCACCAAGCCCAAGCTCATGGTCCGCGACCTGCTGCTGCGCGACGAGCCCCCCGCGGGCGAGAAGGACGCGCCCGCCGAGAAGGACGCGCCCGCCGAGCGGCCCCCCGCGCCACGGGACGCCCCCGACCCCGCCGCCGCCCGCGCCGCGCTCGCGCGCCTCCCCTACGACGAGCTCACCGACGAGCTCCGCCGCCGCATGATCGGCGACCGCGCGCTGCTGCCCGCCCAGCGCCTTGCCCTCGAGCGCCTGGCAGCCGGCCACTCGTGCCTCACCGTCATGGCCACGGGCCGCGGCAAGTCGCTCGTCTTCCACGTCCACGCCGCGCGCGAGGCCATCGCCCGCGGCCGCGCGAGCGTCCTCGTCTACCCGCTGCGCGCGCTCGTGGCCGACCAGGCCCTCCACCTGCGCGAGGCCCTCGGTGAGCTCGGCGTGGGCGTGGCGGTCCTCACCGGCGAGACCGATCTCGCCGCGCGCGGGCGCACCTACGCCGAGCTCGCCTCCGGCGCGGTCGACGTGGTCCTCACCACGCCCGAGTACCTGGCCCTCCACCGCGCCGACCTCGCCGCGTCGGGTCGCGTGGGCTTCGTCGTGGTCGACGAGGCGCACCACGCGGGCCTGGCCGCGCCCGGGTCGCGCGAGGCCTACCTCGAGCTGCCCGCGGTCCTCGCCGACCTGGGCCGCCCGACGGTGCTCGCGGCCACGGCCACCGCCTCCACCGAGGTCGCCCGCCGCGTCTGCGAGCTCTGCGGCATCGCGGAGGAGGACGTGATCTGCGACCCCGCCACCAGGGACAACCTGCGCGTGGACGACGGCCGCGCCCTGCGCGACCGCGAGGCCGCCATGGTCTCGGTGGTGGCGCGCGGCGAGAAGACCGTGGTCTACGTGCCCTCGCGCGACCAGGCCCAGGCGCTCGTGCGCACGCTGCGCCACTGCGTCCCCGAGCTCGCGCCGCGCGTGGCCTTCTACCACGCCGGGCTCTCGCGCGCCACGCGCGGCCGCGTGGAGCGGGCCTTCCGCGCGGACGAGCTCACCTGCATCGTCTCCACGAGCGCCTTCGGCGAGGGCGTCAACCTCCCCGGCATCCGCCACGTGGTGCTCTACGGCCTTCCGCTCGGCCAGGTGGAGTTCAACCAGATGAGCGGGCGGGCTGGCCGTGACGGCGCGCCCGCCACGATCCACCTGCTCTTCGGCGCGCGCGACGTGCGCGCCGGCGAGCGCATCCTGGCCGGCTCCGCGCCCGCGCGCGACGACCTCGTGAGCCTCTACCGCGCCCTCGTCGGCGCCCAGCGCGCATCGGGCGCCGCCGTGACCCTCGACGACGAGGCGATCGCGGAGGCCGCCTCGGCCGCGCGCCCGGCCGCGCCCGTGAGCCCGCGCGAGGTGGGCCCGGCGCTCTCGATCTTCTCGGAGCTCGGGTTCTGCTCGGTTAGCGGCTTCGGCGAGTCTCGCCGGGTGGCGATGGTCGCCTCGCCCGCGCACATGGACCTCACCGAGTCGGCCTGCTACCTGGAGGGCCTGCGCGCCCGTTCGGTCTTCGAGCGGTTCTGCTCGTGGGCGCTCGACGCGAGCGCCGAGGAGCTTCTCGAGCGTCTCGACCGTCCCATCGCGCCGGACTTCGGTATCATCGTCGGGAGGGAGGGGATGGCCAGATGAGCGTCAACGACACAGACACCGCGCGCCCCGCCGCCGAGGCCGCGCGCCCCGCGCGCAAGCAGGTCCCCGATGCGGCCAACTTCCGGCTGCTCCAGGACGCCTGCCGCGCCTACCTGGACGACGAGGGGTGCGAGAAGGTCGACCGGGCGTACCGCTTCGCCGCCGACTACCACCGCGACCAGCGCCGCCGCTCGGGAGAGCCCTACATCAACCACCCCGTGGAGGTGGCCCTGATTCTGGCGCACGACCTGCGCATGGACGAGGACACCATCTGCGCGGCGCTGCTTCACGACACCGTGGAGGACACGCCCGCCACCAAGGACCAGATCGCCGAGCTCTTCGGCCAGACGGTGGCCGACCTCGTGGACGGCGTGACCAAGCTCACCTCCATCCAGGTGAGCTCGATGGACGCCAAGCAGGCGTGGAACCTGCGCAAGATGTTTTTGGCCATGAGCCGTGACATCCGCGTGGTCATCATCAAGCTCGCCGACCGCCTGCACAACATGCGCACCCTTGCGGCGCTGCCGCCCGACCGGCGCCTGTTCAAGGCGCGCGAGACCATGGACGTCTACGCGCCGCTCGCCGACCGCCTGGGTATCTCGTCGGTCAAGTGGGAGCTCGAGGACCTGGCCTTCTTCTGGCTCGAGCCCGAGGAGTACCAGCGCGTGGCCCGCATGGTCCAGGACAGCCGCGCCCAGCGCGAGGAGGACACCGAGGCCGCCATCAAGACGCTCGACGACGAGCTCAAGGCCGCGGGCCTCACCGACTACCAGATCACCGGTCGCCCCAAGCACCTCTGGAGCATCTACCAGAAGATGACGCGCAAGGGCCGGGAGTTCTCCGACATCTACGACCTCATCGCGCTGCGCGTGATCACCCAGACGGTGGGGGACTGCTACTCGGCGCTCGGCGCGGTGCACTCGCTGTGGAACCCGATCCCGGGCCGCTTCAAGGACTACATCGCCACGCCCAAGGCCAACCTCTACCAGAGCCTGCACACCACCGTGGTGGGGCCCGACGGCAAGCCCATCGAGATCCAGATCCGCACCGTGGAGATGCACGAGGCGTCCGAGTACGGTATCGCCGCGCACTGGCTCTACAAGAAGGAGGGCAACTCGCGCGGCCGCATGAGCGCCGAGGACCGCGCCATCGACTCCACGATCAACTGGATCCGCAAGAGTCTCGACTGGGCCGCCGAGGACGACATCGACGACCCGCACGAGTTCCTCGACAACCTGCGCGTGGACCTCTTCGAGCACGAGATCTTCGTCTTCACGCCCAAGGGCGAGGTCATGAGCCTGCGCCGCGACGCCACGCCGCTCGACTTTGCCTACGCCGTCCACACCGAGGTGGGCAACCACTGCGTGGGCGCCAAGGTCAACGGCGCGGTGGTGCCGCTGTCCTACAAGCTGCAGATGGGCGACCGCGTCGAGATCCTCACCAACAAGAACGCCAAGCCGAGCCGCGACTGGATGAACCTCGTGGTCATGCCGTCGAGCCGCGCCAAGATCCGCAAGTACTTCTCCACGCAGACCAAGAACGACGACGCCGAGCAGGGCCGCACCGAGCTCGCCCACGAGCTGCGCAAGCGCGGCTACGGCATCTCCACGCGCCGCACCACCAAGGCCATCGAGCGCGTCTGCGAGGGCTTCGAGCTGCGCGGCGCCGAGGACCTCTTCGCGAGCGTCCACACCGGCAAGATCTCGGTCAAGCAGGCCGCCAACCGCATCGAGGAGATCCTGGAGGAGGGCTCGCCCGAGCAGCTGGCCGCCGCGGCCGCCGAGGCCGAGAAGCAGGCCGCGCGCGACCGCGCGATGGCCACCGACGCCCCGGTCATGAAGTCCTACGCGCTCACGCAGGCCGCCAAGGGCAAGCGGCGCCGGGGCAACTGCGGCGTGGTGGTCAAGGGCGACCCGGACCTCCTCGTCCACCTGGCGCACTGCTGCAACCCCGTCGCCGGCGACGAGATCGTGGGCTTCGTCACGCGCGGGCGCGGGGTCTCGGTGCACCGCGCCAACTGCCCCAACGTGGCCGACCTCAAGAAGAACCCCGACCGCATGATCGAGGTCGCGTGGGACACCTCGGGCGCCACGGAGTTCCGCGTGGAGATCGTCGTGGAGGCCACCGACCGCATGGGGCTGCTCAAGGACGTCACGGTGGCCATCGGCGACGCCGGGGCCAACATCCTGTCCGCGGCCACGCAGACCAGCTCGCAGGGCGTGGCGCGCCTGCGCTTCTTGGTGGCGATCTCGGACGCGAGCCTGCTCGACACGCTGCTCGCCGCCGTGAGCCGTGTGCCGAGCGTCTTTGACGCGCGCCGCATCATGCCGGGCGAGGGCGCCAACCAGATGAAGCGCCGCGTCTAGTGGAAAAGGGACAGTCCCTTTTCCACATCGAAGGGAGCGAGATGGCCGAGAAGACCGACGAGCTGCGCTGCTTTCAGGTGACGCCGCTCGCCACCAACTGCTACGCCTACGTGAGCGCGGGGGAGTGCCTGGTGGTGGACCCCGGCGGCTCCGGCGCCGAGGTCGCCGCGCGCCTGGGTGACGCGCGCGTCACGCTCGTCGCGGCCACGCACGGCCACGGCGACCACGTGGGCGGGGTGGCCGCGCTCGTCAGGGCCACGGGCGCCCCGTTCGCGATCCATGCCGCAGACGCCGCGCTCGCCGCGCGCGCCGGGCAGATGAGCGAGGTCGGCCGCGCCTACGACGAGGACGCCCCGGCGCCCGACCGCACGCTCGCCGAGGGCGACGTGCTCCGCGTGGGCACGGCCACGTTCACCGTGATGGAGACGCCGGGCCACACGCCGGGCGGCGTGGTGTTGGTGGGCGGCGGCACGGCGGAGGGCGTGGCCTTCGTGGGCGACACGCTCTTCCCGGGCAGCCACGGGCGCACCGACCTGGCCGGTGGCGACGAGACGGCCATCATGCGCTCGCTCGCCCGCATGGCCGCCGAGATCGCGCCGGACACCACGCTTCTGTGCGGCCACGGGCCCGCCACCACGATGGCGCGCGAGCTCGCCTCGAACCCGTTCCTGCGATAGGGGGCGCGGACCCGCGTCCCTCTCGTCCTGCGCATGAGATTGCTGTGAGATGGTGCCCGAGGCGGGGTTCGAACCCGCACGAGTTTCCTCAACGGTTTTTGAGACCGTCGCGTCTGCCAATTCCGCCACTCGGGCCGACGACGAAGCGCCAAGCGAGAAGAACTATACCAGACCCGTGCCCGGCCCCGTCGTTGCGTCGAGGGTCTGGAGGTACGCGAGGGCGTCGGGCACGCTGAGCGCGGCCACCGGCGCATGGCGTCGCAGCTGCTCGTCTGAGGTGACGAGCAGGTCCGCGCCCGCGCGCTGAGCGGCCGCGAGCACGAGGTCGTCCTCGAAGTCGGCGTGCAGCCGCCGCGTCTTGCGCGCGAGCCACACGTCCGACTGGTCGCACCCCACCGCGCAGGCGATCTCGGCCATGTTGTCCAGGCAGCCCCAGGCCGTCGCCGTCGCCGCGGCCGCCTGCGCCTCCGTGAGGGTGCCGGTGCGCTTCCTCGTCCAGCTCTTGTAGTCGGAGGCAACCAGGTAGAACACATCTTTCATGCTCTGGATGGCGTAGAGCAGCTGCGCTCCCGCGCACTCGACGCCGTCCATGAGCGAACGTGCCGCGTCGTGACCCTCTCGCGGGCTCGAGTAGTAGTCGACCCAGACGTTGGTGTCCAGAAGGACCAGCGGCCGCCTCTCGTCCATCATGCCTCCGGGGTCTCGAAGTACTCGGGGAACTGCTCGCGATAGGCGAGCTCCTTGAGCTCCTCGTAGGAGAGCTCGGAGTGCTCGCCGGGGCGCGGCGGGTCGATTCCGAGGGCGATAAGAGCGTTTTTCACGATGTCGGCCCCCTCCCGGGCGAGCCTGATCTTGCGCTGCCGCTCGGCCTCGCGCTCCTGCCGCTCCCGCTCGACCTCCTCGGGGAGGAGCGCCGCGCGCAGCCGCTCAGGGTCGTCGGCGCAGCTCGCCGCCAGGCTCCAGAGCGCGCGCACCGCCTGCGTGGGGGTGAGCCCCGCCGCCGCGAGGCCCTCGTCGCCCCGCCGCTTGAGCTCGGGGTCAATCCGCGCGTTCACCTGGGCCGAGGCGCCCGCGCGCGCCTTCGGCCTCGTGGTCGGTGCCTCAGGCACCGTGACCGCCGCCTCCGCTGCCATGGCGACCCTCCGTCCCTCTCGGCGATACCGATGTAAAGCGTGTAAAGCATCTAAACCATACCACAGCGCGTCGCCGTCCGTTCGGGACGCGCGGGTTTCGTGTCCGGGCGGCGGGGTAGAATCCAACACGACGGAACAACCCCATGAGAAGGGAAGCGCCATGGCACTCACCGAGCAGGTCACCTCGGTCCTGAACGAGCAGATCAACAAGGAGCTCTACTCCGCCTACCTCTACTACACCTTCGCCGACTACTACGACGACCGCGGCCTCAAGGGCTTCGCCAACTGGTACGAGATCCAGGCCAAGGAGGAGCTGGACCACGCGCTCGCCATCCGCCGCTACCTGCTCGACAACGACTTCAAGCCCACGATGGAGGCCATCGCCAAGCCGGACAAGACCTTCGCCAGCGACCTCGAGCCCCTGGAGGCGGGCCTCGAGCACGAGGAGTACGTCACGAGCCTCATCCACCACTGCTACGAGGTGGCCCACGGCGTGCATGACGTGCGCACCATGAAGTTCCTCGACTGGTTCGTGTCCGAGCAGGGCGAGGAGGAGACCAACGCCCGTGACATGATCACCAACATGAAGCTCTTCGGCTCCGACCCCAAGGGCCTCTACGACCTCGACCGCGAGTACCAGGCCCGCACCTACGTCCAGCAGACCGCCCTGCCGATGTAGCGTCCGCACCGGCCGGGTGTCCCGCGCCCGGCCGAGCCGTGGAGAAATTCTGGAGCGCGCGCGTCGCGTGGGGCGGCGAGAAAAACCCGTTGCCGCCGCGCGACGCGCGTGCTATTCTCACCAAGTGTGCTTTTTGCGAAGCGGGACCGAACGCGGGTCCCCACCTGAACGGCGCCCTGGGGCTGCTGTCTGGTCAGACAACGAACGTGCTTCTCGCCCGCTGGGCGAGCGATGTCTCCCGGATGCAGACTCTGTCGCCGGGAGCATTTTTTGTGCGGCATCGCCGCGACGAGAGGAAGGTGTAGACGATAGCCAGGAAAGACGGTCCTCGCATCAACGAGGAGATCACTTCACGCACGTGTCGCCTGATCGGCGTCGACGGCTCCCAGATGGGGCTCTTTGGCGTCCGTGACGCCCTGCGCATCGCAGGCGACCAGGGTCTCGACCTCGTGGAGATCGCGCCCAACGCCGATCCCCCGGTGTGCAAGATGCTCGACTACAAGAAGTACAAGTACGAGCAGGACCGCAAGGCCAAGGCCGCGCGCAAGAACCAGTCTCGCGTCGAGATCAAGGAGATGAAGTTCCGCCCCAAGATCGACGTGGGTGACTACGAGACCAAGAAGGGCCACGTCATCCGCTTCCTCAAGAAGGGCGCGCGCGTCAAGATCACGATCATGTTCCGCGGTCGTGAGATGGCCCACCCGGAGCAGGGCCGGCTCGTCCTGGACCGTCTTGCCGAGGACCTCAAGGACGTCGCGACGGTCGAGCAGAAGCCGCTCATGGAAGGCCGCAACATGCACATGACCATCGTCCCCATCAAGGGCGCCTTCGAGAAGAAGGACGAAGAGGACGAGAACGGCACCGCGAAGAAGGAGAACTAGCATGCCCAAGATGAAGACCCACAAGGGTACGGCCAAGCGCTTCCGCCGCACCGGCTCTGGCAAGATCATGCGCGCCAAGGCGTTCAAGAGCCACATCCTCACGAAGAAGTCCCCCAAGCGCATCCGCGGCTTCCGTCAGGAGACGGTCATCTCTCCCGCTGACGTCAAGACCGTCTCCCAGCGCATGGGTTCCAACTAGGCGCGCGAGCGTCCTCAAGCATCTCACCAAGGAGTTGATCAGACATGGCACGAGTCAAGCGCGCCGTCGCCGGCCGTAAGAAGCGCAACGCCCTCGCCAAGAGCACCAAGGGCTACTACGGCGTCCGTTCCCGCACCTTCCGCGGCATGAAGGAGCAGGCCCAGCACTCCGGGCAGTACGCCTACCGCGATCGCCGCGCCAAGAAGCGCGAGTTCCGCGCCCTGTGGATCCAGCGCATCAACGCCGCCGCCCGCATCAACGGCCTGTCCTACAGCAAGCTGATGCACGGCCTCAAGCTCGCCGGCGTCGAGCTCGACCGCAAGGTCCTCGCCGAGATCGCCTACAGCGACGAGCAGACCTTCGCCGAGGTCGCCGAGGTCGCCAAGAAGGCCCTCGCCGACGCCGAGTAGCAGCGTCCCACACGCAGCATCGCCAGCGTCCCGAGCCACCCGGCCCGGGGCGCTCTTTTGTGCCGCCCGCCGGTAGAAACCGACCGTTTGCCGCAGACGGGCGGACGTCGGAATAGGGGCGAGCGCACGGGGAACAAACGGAGTAAGCAACCACCGTCGCTACCATCGAAGCGACCGACGAGGGAGGCGAGTCCAGTGAACACAGAAGAGATAGCAGGGTCTGGACCCGTCGTCCGCGCGACCGAGACCCTATAACATCTGGGGCGAGCGCACTCGCCAACGTTCTCCGATATGAGCATCGGAACGGGTCGTGGAAGGGAACGCCAGATACGGGTCCAGACATTCAATCGTCCAGGCAGACTTCGATTTCTGACACGGGTGATTCCAAAGTACAAAGAGGCGGGGCGGCGCAATGGGGCGCCGCCCCTTTTTCGTGCGATCGCGACCCCGGGCGGGACGATTCCCCCGAGCGGCGGCGCGCGACCGGCGAGCGGCTGCCTCCCTGCCCGCGGAGCGCTACTATGAGAGGGCCTGAGTCCGCAGCGAGATGCCCGCGTCCGCGCGGTGCGGGCAGGCGGATGTCGGTCGCATCTCATCGTCAGCTTTCGGGAGAACACATGGCCTCACCTCTTCTTGACCGCAAGGCATTCCTCACGGGCGTCGCCGGGCTGGGCGTCGCGGCGCTCGGGCTTTCCGGCTGCGACTCCGATGACGGGGGCGCCGGCGACGGCGGCTCGGGCTCGGACTACAAGATCGGCGTGCTGCAGCTCACCGAGCACGGCGCGCTCGACCAGTCCAACCAGGGCTTCGTCGACGTCCTCACGGGCGCGGGTGTCTCCGAGGACAGCATCGACCAGCAGAACGCGCAGAACGACCAGAGCGCGTGCCAGACCATCGCCCAGACGCTCGTGAACGACGGCTGCGACCTCATCTACGCCATCGGGACGCCCGCGGCCCAGGCCGTCGCCGGGGCGACCGCGGACATCCCCATCGTGGGCTGCGCGATCACCGACTACGCCGCGAGCGGCCTGGTGGAATCCAACGACGAGCCCGGCGGCAACCTGACCGGCGCCTCCGACATGACGCCCGTCGCCGACCAGATCGACCTCCTCCAGCAGCTCCTCCCCGACGCGAAGTCGGTCGGCCTGCTCTACTGCTCGGCGGAGGCCAACTCCGAGATCCAGATCCAGATGGCCGAGGAGGCGCTCGACGGGGCGGGCATCGCGCACGACCGCTACACCGTCTCGAGCTCCAACGAGATCCAGCAGGTCGTGGAGTCGATGGTCGGCAAGTGCGACGCCATCTACGCGCCGACGGACAACACCATCGCCGCCGGCATGTCCACCGTCGCCATGGTCGCCAACGAGAACGGCCTGCCCACCATCGTGGGCTGCGACACCATGGTGGAGGACGGCGGCCTGGCGTCCTACTCGATCAACTACTATGACCTGGGCCAGAAGGCCGGCGAGATGGCGCTCAAGATCCTGCGGGACGGCGCCGACCCCGCGACCATGCCCATCGAGTACCTGTCGAGCGAGGAGTGCACGCTCATCGTGAACCAGGAGACCGCCGACGCCCTGGGCGTGGACGTCTCCGGGCTCGACGATCCCAAGATCGTCTGACAAAGAACATTCGTTTAACAGCCGCGTGCGCCTTCCGGAGCGGGCCGGGCCGGGCGGTACCATGACGGCAGGAGAAGGGTCGGGCTGCCCGATGGCCACGGTGCCCGGCCCTTTGCGCATCCGATCGATAGGGGGCTGTGATGAAGCGCATGGACATGACGCGCAGGACGTTCGCCAAGGGGTTCGCCGGCGCCGCGGCTGCCGCGCTCGGCGGGCTGACGCTCGCGGGCTGCGACAACGGTAACGGCGACGCCTCGGGCGAGAAGACCTACAAGATCGGCGTGCTGCAGCTCACCGAGCACAACGCGCTCGACGCCGCCAACAAGGGCTTCGTGGAGGCGCTCGACGACTCGGGCATCAGCTACGACATCGACCAGCAGAACGCCCAGAACGACCAGAGCGCGTGCCAGACCATCGCCCAGACGCTCGTGAACGAGGGCTGCGACCTGATCCTCGCCATCGCCACCCCGGCCGCCCAGGCCGTGGCGGGCGCGACGAGCGACATCCCCATCGTGGGCACCGCCATCACCGACTTCGCGGCCTCGGGCCTGGTGGACTCCAACGACGCGCCCGGCGGCAACCTGACCGGCTCGTCCGACATGAACCCCGTGGCCGACCAGATCGACCTGCTGCAGCAGCTCGCGCCCGACGCCAAGACGGTGGGCCTTCTGTACTGCACCGCCGAGAGCAACTCCGACGTCCAGATCCAGATGGCCAAGGAGGAGCTGGACAAGGTGGGCCTTGCCTACCAGGAGTTCACGGTCTCCAGCTCCAACGAGATCCAGTCGGTCTGCGAGTCGATGGTCGGCAAGGTGGACGCCGTCTACGCCCCCACCGACAACACCATCGCTGCGGGCATGACCACCGTCTCCATGGTGACCAACGCCAACGGGCTGCCCGTCATCTGCGGCGAGGCGGGCCAGGTCGAGAGCGGCGGCCTGGCCTCGCTCTCGATCAACTACGAGGAGCTCGGCCGCCGCGCGGGCGAGATGGCCGTGAAGATCCTGACCGAGGGCGCGGACCCGGCCGCGATGCCGATCGAGACCATGGGCGCCGACGAGTGCGACCTCGTGTACAACCAGCAGACCGCCGACGAGGTGGGCGTGGACGTGTCCGCGCTCGCCGACGAGGGTGGCACGGACGTCTCGGCGTAGGGGCCCGGGGCCCGCGCGCGGTCCCGCGCACCCGTCGCGTTTCAATCTCGTTACAGGCTGAGGAGGGCGCTTCCCGGCTGTATAGCGTGATTGTGCCGGCGATGCGCTTGGCGCATCGCGCGCAAGCCCGCCCACGTCGGCCCCGGCGACCCGCTCGCCGGCGCGCGCTCTATGAAAGAGAGGTTCTCATGGGCCTTGCCCTGCTCGGCGCCGTCTCCCAAGGCATCCTCTGGGGTGTCATGGTCCTGGGCGTCTTCATCACCTACAAGCTGCTCGACATCGCCGACCTGACGGTTGACGGCAGCTTCGCGCTCGGCGGCAGCGTCTGCGCGGTCCTCGTGGTGGGCGGCGTGAACCCCGCGCTCGCCATCATCCTGGCCATGGTCGCCGGCATGGTCGCCGGCGCGGTGACGGGGTTCCTCCACACGGTCTTCGAGATCCCGGCCATTCTCGCCGGCATCCTGACGCAGATCGCGCTCTGGTCCATCAACCTGCGCATCATGGGCAAGTCCAACACGCCGCTTCTGCGCGTTGACACGCTGTTCTCCCAGGTGACCGACGCCACCGGCCTGCCGCAGAACGTCGCCTCCATCATCGTGGGGCTCGTCTTCGCGGTGCTGATCATCGTCGCGCTGTACTGGTTCTTCGGGACCGAGATCGGCTCGGCCTGCCGCGCCACCGGTAACAACGAGCGCATGGTGCGCGCGCTCGGCGTGAACACCAAGGTCACCAAGATGATCGCGCTCACGCTCTCCAACGGCCTGGTGGGCCTCTCCGGCGGCCTGGTGTGCGAGAGCCAGAGCTACGCCGACATCGGCATGGGCACGGGCGCCATCGTGATCGGCCTCGCCGCCATCGTGATCGGCGAGGTGCTCGGCCGGCTGACGCCCGGCAAGCTGCGCTCGTTCGGATCGAAGCTCGTGGCCGCCGTGGTGGGCTCGGTGGTCTACTTCCTCATCCGTGCCATCGTGCTCCAGCTGGGCATGGATGCCAACGACATGAAGCTCATCTCCGCCGTCATCGTGGCTCTCGCGCTGTGCGTGCCGGTGGTGTGGGAGAAGTACCAGCTCCGTCGCGCGTACGCGCGCTCCCTGAGGGCCGCGGGCGCCCCCGACCCCGAAGGGGGGCGGTAGGCATGCTGACGCTCAGCGGTGTGAGCAAGACCTTCAACGCCGGGACCATCAACGAGAAGCGCGCGCTGGTCGACCTCAACCTGCACCTCGCTCCCGGCGACTTCGTCACCGTCATCGGCGGCAACGGCGCCGGCAAGTCCACGCTCATGAACATGATCGCCGGCGTGTACCCCATCAGCTCGGGCACCATCACGCTCGACGGCAGGAACATCTCGCGCCTGTCCGAGCCCGCCCGCGCCAAGTACCTGGGCCGCGTGTTCCAGGACCCCATGATGGGCACGGCCGCCGACATGCAGATCGTCGAGAACCTCGCCATGGCCAAGCGTCGCGGCAAGACGCGGACGCTGCGCTGGGGCGTGACGCGTGCCGAGAAGGACGAGTACGCCGAGCGCCTGAGGGAGCTGGGCCTGGGCCTCGAGAAGCGCCTGACCACCAAGGTCGGTCTGCTCTCGGGCGGCCAGCGCCAGGCGCTGACCCTGCTCATGGCCACGCTCACCGAGCCCAAGCTGCTGCTGCTCGACGAGCACACGGCGGCGCTCGACCCCAAGACGGCCGCGAAGGTGCTCGGGCTCACCGAGAAGATTGTCGACGAGCACCACCTCACCACGCTCATGGTCACGCACAACATGAACGACGCCATCCGCCTGGGCAACCGCCTCATCATGATGAACGAGGGACGCATCATCTACGACGTCTCGGGCGCCGAGAAGGCCTCGCTCACGGTGGCCGACCTGCTCCAGAAGTTCGAGGAGGTCTCGGGCGGCGCATTCGCGAACGACCGGATGCTGCTGAGCTAGTCTGGACAGGGGCGTGACAAAGGGGACGGAGGTTACTGTCACACCATCCTACTTGCAAGGTTTGATGGTGTGACAACAACCTCCGTCCCCTTTGTCACCCTTTGTCACGCCTGGGGAGGGCCACCAGAGGCTCGCCACCAAAGGGCCCCGGACGGCTGCACTGCCGTCCGGGGCCCCTGCGAGAGAGGTGCTGCGTTGCTGGCGCGTCGGCGTCGGCGACTAGTCGTCGCTCTTCTTGATCCAGGAGAACATCGAGCGGATCTTCTCGCCGGTCTTCTCGATCGGGTGGCTGTTGATCTCCTCGCGCTTCTCGAGCAGCCACTTGTGGCCGTTGTTGCAGTCGTCAACGAACTCCTGCGCGAAGGAGCCGTCCTGGATGCGGGCCAGGATCTGCTTCATGGCCTCGCGGCTCTGCTCGTTGATGACCTTGGGGCCGGCGTAGTACTCGCCGTACTCGGCCGTGTTGGAGATCGAGTAGTTCATGAAGTGGATGCCGCTCTCGTACATGAGGTCGACGATCATCTTCATCTCGTGGTAGACCTCGAAGTAGGCCAGCTCCTCGGGGTAGCCCGCCTCGGTCAGGGTCTCGAAGCCGGCCTTGACCAGCTCGACGAGGCCGCCGCAGAGCACCGCCTGCTCGCCGAAGAGGTCCTCCTCGGTCTCCTCCTTGAAGGTGGCCTTGATGATGCCGGAGCGGGCGCCGCCGACGCCCCAGCAGTAGCTGAGCACGATGTCCCAGGCGTCGCCGGTGGCGTCCTGGTAGACGCAGGCGAGGTCGGGCACGCCGGAACCCTCGGTGTACTGGCGGCGCACGATGTGGCCCGGGCCCTTGGGCGCGCACATGATGACGTTGACGTCCTCGGGGGCCTTGATGTAGCCGTAGTGGATGTTGAAGCCGTGCGCGAAGGCCAGGGTGTCGCCGGGCTTGAGGTGGGCCTTGACGTGCTCCTCGTAGACCTTGGGCTGGGTCTCGTCGGGCGTGAGGATCATGATGACGTCGGCCTCCTCGGCGGCGTCGTCCATGCTCATGACCTTGAGGCCGGCCTCGCGGGCCTTCTCGGCGGACGCGCTGCCCTCGCGCAGGCCCACGCGGACGTCCACGCCGGAGTCCATGAGGTTGAGCGCGTGGGCGTGGCCCTGGCTGCCGTAGCCGATGATGGCGACCTTCTTGCCCTGGATGACGCTCGGGTCCACGTCGCTCTCGTAGTAGATGGTGACGGCCATTGTCTTCTCCTTACTCCCGCGGTGAGACAATGGGGACAGGTTCATTTGTCTCATCGCGCACGAACGCGTTGGTACTTGCACTAACTATGTGATGAGACAAATGAACCTGTCCCCATTGTCTCATGTCACCTGGGTTACTGGGAGGAGCCGCGGGACATGGCGATCTTGCCGGTCCGCGTGAGCTGCTTGATGCCGTAGGCGCGCAGCAGGTCCTCCATCGCGTCGAGCTTGCTCACCGCGCCGGTGGCCTCGATCGTGAGCGTGTTCTTGCCCACGTCCACGACCTTGGCGCGGAACACGTTGGCGATCTCGATGATCTCGTGCCGTCGCTCGGGCGCGGACTGGACCTTGAAGAGCACCAGCTCGCGCTCGACGGCGTCGGAGTAGGTGAGGTCGGAGATCTTGTAGACCGAGACGAGCTTGTGCAGCTGCTTGGTGATCTGCTCGAAGCCGATCTCGTCGGCCTCCACGATGATCGTCATGCGCGAGAGGGTCTCGTCCTCGGTGGGGGCCACCGTGAGCGAGGCGATGTTGAAGCCGCGGCGGCTGATGAGGCCCGTCACGCGGCTGAGCACGCCGGGCTTGTTCTCTACGAGCACGGAGAGCAGGTAGTTCATCACTCATCAACTCCTTCGTGCGACGGGGCGACGCGCGGCCGGCCGCCCTCGCCGAAGCCCCGCTCGGTGACGCGCACGCCGCCGAGGGTCACGTCGAGGGCGCCGATGATGTCGTCGATCGCGGCGCCGGGGGCGACCATCGGGTAGACGGTCTGCTCGGCCGGGATCATCACGTCGAGCAGGTAGGGACCGTCAGCGGCGAGCATCGCGTCGAGCGCGTCGTCGACCTCCTCCGGCCTGGTGATGCGCGCGGCCTGCCAGCCGTAGGCGTCGGCCAGCTTGACGAAGTCGGGGTTGTCGGCCAGCTCGGTGAACGAGTAGCGGTCGTGGTAGAAGAGGTGCTGCCACTGGTGGACCATGCCGAGCGCGCGGTTGTCGATGACGAGCACCTTGACCGGCACGTCGTTGATCTTGGCGGTGGCCATCTCCTGGCTGTTCATCTGGAACGAGCCGTCGCCGGCCACGCAGACCACCTGGTCCTCCGGGCAGCCGATCTTGGCGCCGATGGCCGCCGGGAAGCCGAAGCCCATCGTGCCGAGGCCACCGGAGCTGATGAAGGTGCGCGCGTGCTCGCGGTGGATGTTCTGGTGCGCCCACATCTGGTGCTGGCCCACCTCGGTGGTGACGATGGAGGCCTCGGGGTCGAGCTTGTCGGAGAGGTGCTTGAGCACGACCTCCGGGGCGATCTTGCCCTCGAAGTCGTCGAAGTCGGGGGTGTAGAAGGGCCAGCGGTCGCGCCACGAGAAGACCTCGGCGGTCCACTCGTCGCACACGGGCGCGGCGCCCATCTTCTCGAGGCGCTCGTTGAGCGAGGCGAGGACCCCCTTGGCGTCGCCGACGATCGGCACGTCGGGCTGGACGATCTTGCCGATCTCGGCCGGGTCGATGTCGATGTGGACGATCTTGGCGTGCGGGGCGAACTCGTCGACCTTGCCGGTCACGCGGTCCGAGAAGCGCGCGCCCACGGCCACGAGCAGGTCGCACTCCGTGACGGCCATGTTGGCGTACTTGGAGCCGTGCATGCCCACGGGGCCGAGGTTGAGCGGGTTGGAGCAGCGCATGGCCCCCTTGCCCATGAGCGTCGTGACCACGGGGATGTTCATGCGCTCGGCGAGCTCGGTGAGCTCGGGGCAGGCGTGGCTGCTCACGATGCCGCCGCCGGCCATGATGAGCGGCCGTTTGGCCTCCGCGATGAGCCGCGCGGCCTCCTTGACCTGCTTGGCGTTGCCCTTGTAGGTGGGGCGGTAGCTCGCGATGCTCACGGTGTCGGGGTAGTGGAAGACCATCTCGGCGCCCGAGAGGTCGGAGGGCACGTCAATGAGCACCGGGCCGGGGCGCCCGGTTGAGGCGATGTAGAACGCCTCGCGGAACGTCCGCGTGAGGTCGTCGGTGGACTGCAGCAGGAAGCTGTGCTTGACGATGGGCATCGTGATGCCCACGATGTCGGACTCCTGGAACGCGTCGGTGCCGATGACGCCGCGCGTGACCTGGCCGGTGATGACCACGAGCGGGACCGAGTCCATGTAGGCCGTGGCGATGCCGGTCACGGTGTTGGTGGCGCCGGGGCCGGAGGTGACGAGCACCACGCCCACCTTGCCCGTGGCGCGCGCGTAGCCGTCGGCCATGTGCGTGGCGCCCTGCTCGTGGCGGGCCAGGATGTGCCGGATCTTCTTGGAGTCGTAGAGCGCGTCGTAGATCTTGATGGCCTGGCCGCCGGGGTAGCCGAAGATCGTGTCCACGCCCTCGGCCTCGAGGCTGGCGATGATGGCCTGCGCCCCGGTCATGGTCTTGCCCTCGTGCTCGGTGTGGCTGCCGGGACCGAGCGGGTGTCCCTCGATGGCGCGCCTGCGCCGCTCGACCTTCTCCTCGGTGCTCATCATGACAGGTACGCCCCCTTGTCGGCGCTCGTGACGAGCCTCGCGTAGCGCGAGAGCACGCCGGTCGTGTACTTGGGTGCCGGCGGCTGCCAGGTGGCGCGCCGCTCGGCCAGCTCGGCGTCGTCCACCTCAAGGGTGAGCGTGCCGGCCTGGATGTCGATGGAGATCGTGTCCCCCTCGCGCACGAGCGCGATGGGGCCGCCCGCCGCGGCCTCGGGCGAGACGTGCCCGATGCACGGGCCCTTGGAGGCGCCGGAGAAGCGCCCGTCGGTGATCAGCGCCACCGAGCTGGCGAGGCCCATGCCGCAGATCGCGCTCGTGGGTGTGAGCATCTCGCGCATGCCGGGGCCGCCGGCCGGGCCCTCGTAGCGGATGACCACCACGTCGCCCGGGCAGATCCTGCCGCCGAAGATGGCCGCGCAGGCCTCCTCCTCGGAGTCGAAGACGCGCGCCGGGCCGGAGTGCTGCCACATCTCGGGCGCGACGGCGCTCTTCTTGACCACGCCGCAGTCGGGCGCGAGGTTGCCGCGGACGACCTTGAGGCCGCCGTCGGGGGAGTAGGCGTCGCGCACGCGCCGCACGACCTCGCCGTCGGGCTCGGGGCAGGCGGCCACCCACTCGGCCATCGTGCCGTGGCAGGTGAGGGCGTCCGTCTCGAGGTGCCCGGTGCGCCCGAGCTCGCCGATGATGGCGGAGACGCCGCCCACGTCGTTGAGGTCCTGGATGTGGAGGGGCCCCGCCGGGGCGATGCGCACGATGTTGGGCGTGGTCGCGGAGGCGCGGTCCCAGTCGTCCATCGTGACGGGGCAGCCGGCCGCCTGCGCGATGGCCGTGAGGTGCAGCATCGTGTTGGTGGAGCCGCCGAAGGCCATGTCGAGCACCATGCCGTTGTGGATGGAGCGCTCGTTGATGATCTGGCGGGCCGTGACGCCCCTCTCGACGAGCTCCATGATCTTCATGCCCGTCTTCTTGGCCAGACGGATGCGCTCGGCGTAGACGGCCGGCACGGTCCCGTTGCCGGGAAGGGCGATGCCCAGCGCCTCGGCGAGGCAGCAGATGGAGTTGGCGGTGAACATGCCCGAGCAGCTGCCGCAGGTGGGGCAGGCCGTCTTCTCGAGCCAGGAGCACTCCTCCTCGGTCATGGTGCCGGCGGTGACCTGGCCCACGGCGTCGAAGAGGGAGTTGAGGTCGGTCTGCTCGCCGTGGCGCCCGCGGCCGGCGAGCATGGGGCCGCCGGAGACGAGCATCGTGGGGATGTCGAGGCGGGCGGCGGCGATGAGCATGCCGGGCACGATCTTGTCGCAGGAGGGGATCAGCACCATCGCGTCGAACTGGTGGCCCTGGACGGCGCACTCCACGCTGTCGGCGATGACCTCGCGGCTGACCAGGCTGTAGTGCATGCCCTCGTGGTTCATCGCGATGCCGTCGCACACGCCGATGGTGTTGACCTGCAGCGGCGTGCCGCCGGCCATGCGGACGCCGGCCTTCACGGCGTCGGCGATCTGCTGGAGGTGGAGGTGCCCCGGGATGACCTCGTTCTGGGCGGAGACCACGGCCACGAGCGGGCGGTCGAGCTCCTCGTCGGTGAGGCCGTCGGCCGCGAGCAGGCTGCGGTGGGGTGCGCGGGCCAGGCCCCGCTTGATGGCGTCGCTTCTCAGCTGCACGTTCTCCTCGCTTTCCCTCGAAGGTACGCAGGTGCGAGAAACGCGGCGTGGGCGATGCCCTTGACGGCGGGGTGCCGGCGCGCGGTACTGCTCGGCGCGCCGAAGGGGGTGGCCCGTGGGCGCGGGAGGTTCACGCGAGCTGCTCGAGGGAGTGTTCGGGGCCGTCCGCCGCGGGTTCTCACGCCGCCCGCTCGCTGTGGGACGAATGCGGCCCGTACTTGCCCTGTCGTCGCATTTGCTCAGTGGGTCGTACTCTACGCGCGGCTGTGTTTCCGCCGGATGACCGCCCGCGAACGGTCGTGTTTCCCCCGCGAGCGGTGAGACATTGGGGACAGGTTCATTTGTCTCATCGCCGTTCGCGGTCGGGCGAATGGAGGATCGGCGTTTGGGTAGGAGAGTGGCTACCCAGAGGGTCCTTCGCGAGGAGGGGGCGGCGATGGTTCGCGTGGCTCGACAGGTGTCCGATTCCGGCTACTACCACGTCGTTCTGCGGGGTAGCGGCCGTCAGGTCATCTTTGAGGACGACGCCGACCGCCGCGCCTTCCTTCTCGCCGCGCAGCGCTGCCTCGTCGGGTCGGGCGTCGCGGTGATCGCGTGGTGCCTCATGGACAACCACGCCCATCTCGTCGTCCGCGACGACACCGGGCGCCTGAGCGGGGCGCTCCATCGGCTCACGACGAGCTACGCGCGCCGCTACAACACCAGGACCGGTCACGTGGGGCACGTGTTCCAGGAGCGGTTTCGTAGCATGCCGATCGAGGATGACGCCTATCTGCTCGAGGCGGTGCGCTACGTGCTCAACAACCCCGAGAAGGCTGGCGTCTGCCGCGCGGAGGAGTACCCGTGGAGCAGCTATGCCGACTACCTCGGGCGCCCGCACGAGGAGCTCGAGGTGGAGCGGGGCGTTGTGCTTGGGCTTCTCGGTGGCGAGGAGGGGTTCTCCGAGTTCTGTCGCACGGGCGCCGGGCTTTCGTACCGTCCGCCGTCGGGCGCGCGGTTGGACGAGAGCGAGGCGCTCGAGGCGGCCCGTCGCGCGCTGGGGGACGTGCCCCTCGCCGCCGTGCGGACGCTGCCGCCGGCCCGGCGCAACGCGCTGCTGCGGGCCCTGAGGGATGAGGGCCTCTCGATCAGACAGGTGGAGCGCCTGACGGGCGTGGGGAGGAACATCGTCGCCCGTGCGTGAGCGGGCGAAGGCGCGCAGCGGGCGGGCGACGACGCACCCGTCCGCTGCGCGTGCATCAGAGTCTCAATGAGACAAAAGAACCTGCCCCCGTTGTCTCACAGCGAGGTCTGGACCAGGGTGGGCGAGAAGCCCGCGGCCTCGAGGGCGCCCACGATCTCGCGCTTGTGGTCGGTCCCGAAGGCCTCGATCGTGAGGCGCAGCTCCACGGCGGCGTTGCGGTTGGTGCTCACGAACTGGTTGTGCTCGAGCTTGATCACGTTGCCGTTGCGCTCGGCCACGACCTGCGCCACGCGCACGAGCATGCCGGGCCGGTCGGGCAGCAGCACGCTCACCGTGAAGATGCGGTCGCGGGCGATCAGCCCGTGGCTCACCACCGAGCTCATCGTGATGACGTCCATGTTGCCGCCCGAGAGGATCGCGACCACGCGCTTGTTCTCGGCGGGCAGGTGCTTGAGGGCGGCCACGGTGAGCAGGCCGGAGTTCTCGACGACCATCTTGTGGTTCTCGACCATGTCGAGGAAGGCCACCACGAGCTCCTCGTCGGGGACGCAGATGACGTCGTCGAGGTTCTGCTGCAGATAGGGGAAGACGTTGTCGCCCACCTCGAGCACCGCGGTGCCGTCGGCGATGGTGTTGGCGCTCGGCAGCTTGACGGGGCGCCCCGCCTCGAGCGCCGCCGTGAGCGAGGCCGCCCCGGAGGGCTCCACGCCGATCACGCGGATCTTGGGGTTGTAGAGCTTGGCGAAGGTGGCCACGCCGCACGCCAGCCCGCCGCCGCCCACGGGCACCAGGATCGTGTCCACGAGCGGCAGCTCCTGCACGACCTCCATCGCGATCGTGCCCTGGCCGGTGGCCACGACCGGATCGTTGAACGGGTGGATGAAGGTGAGGCCCTCCTCGGCCGCGAGCTCGAGGGCGTGGTCGCAGGCCTCGTCGTAGACGTCGCCGTGCAGCACCACCTCGGCGCCGTAGCCCTTGGTGCGCTCGACCTTGATGAGCGGCGTGGTGGTGGGCATCACGACCACCGAGCGGGCCCCGGCGCGCGTGGCGGCGAAGGCGACGCCCTGGGCGTGGTTGCCGGCGCTCGCGGTGATGATGCCGCGGCCGAGCTCCTCGGGGGAGAGGGTCGAGATCTTGTAGTAGGCCCCGCGCACCTTGTAGGCGCCGGTGCGCTGCATGTTCTCCGGCTTGAGCCACACGCGGTTGCCCGTGGCCGCCGAGAAGTGCGGGCTCTCGACGAGCTTCGTCTCGAGCGTGACCTCGCGGACCTTCTCGGAGGCCTCCTCGAACGCCTCCAGCGTGAGCATCTCTGCCATCTTGTCCCCTCCCGTGTGCGCCCGCGCGGCCGCGCGGTTTGCCTATAGTAATCCTCACGGCGCGTCCGCGCCGAGAGGGGGAAGGGGAGCGGCATGGCCCAGACGGACGCCGCGGGACGCGAGGTCCCGCTGTTCCGCATCCGCGACGCCAGCGTGGTGCGCGGCGGCAAGACGATCCTGCACGTGGGGGACTTCTCGCTGGCGGAGGGCGAGCACGTGGCGCTGCTCGGCCCCAACGGGGCGGGCAAGTCGACGTTCATCCAGCTGCTCACGCGCGAGGTCGCGCCGCTGTGGCGCGAGGAGCCCCCGGTGCTGTTCCGCGGCCAGGCGCGCCCGCGCCTCGACGAGGTGCGGCGGACCCTCGGCATCGTGAGCTCCACGATGCACGACCAGGTGCGCGTCCACCTGCCGGTCATCGACATCGTCACCGGCGGGCTCTTCGGCACGCTGGGGCTGCCGCTGCGCCGCGAGGTGGGCGAGACCGACCGCGCGCTCGCGGCCGACGCCCTTGAGCGGCTGGGCATCGCCGGGCTCGCCGACCGCGACGTGATGACGCTCTCCACCGGCCAGGTGCGCCGCGTGCTCGTGGCGCGCGAGCTGGTGCGCGACCCGCAGGTGCTCATCTTCGACGAGCCCTGCACGGGCCTCGACCCCGAGGGGATGTACCACGTGCGCAAGACCATGTCCACGCTCGCCGCCGAGGGCCGCTCGGTGGTGCTCGTGACGCACTACCCCGAGGACATCGTGCCGGCGATCGGGCGCGTGCTGCTCATCAAGGACGCCGAGGTCTTCGCCGACGGCCCCAAGGCCGAGCTCCTCACGAGCGACGTGATGAGCGCGCTCTTCGACGTGCCGCTCGTGGCGAGCGAGGCGGACGGCTGGTACGCCCTGCGCGGCGCGTACGCGTGACGCCGCGTCACGACCGCCGTCCTCGCCGCGCGCCGTGCCGCCCGATCGGCCCGCTCTTCTCGCCGTCTCTCTCAATTAACCCGCAAAAAATGATTTCACATTCATATAATCGCAGGATTAAGGTTTGTGAATGTCAGATTTTGCGGGTTAATTAAGGCAAGCCAGCGGCAGGACGGCGAGAGGCGCGCGGCGGGCGCGGGCCGGCAAGAGGGACGCGACGTCCCGGCACGCGCACGCAAAAGGGCCCCGACGCCAAGCGCCGGGGCCCGTCATGTCGTGGTGGATCGTCAGGGGTTCGAACCCTGGACCTTGGGATTAAGAGTCCCCTGCTCTACCAGCTGAGCTAACGATCCGATGGTGGAGATGAAGGGATTCGAACCCTCGGCCTCTGCCTTGCGAAGGCAGCGCTCTCCCAGCTGAGCTACATCCCCGTCCGGTTAGTGCGCAAGCTATTGTGGCCGTTTGGCCGGTCCGTGTCAACCGATTGTTCCGAAATCAACAAGAGGCCAGCTCGCGACGCCCACCGGAGCGCCCGGCCCGGGCATCCGCACAGAAAAAGTCGCCCCCTGCGGTGCGTCAATGAACCCACCTCTCAGAAGGTGGGTGTCCCCATCGCGCGTTCCGGCTTCCCCAGCAACGGGGGATCCCCGTACTGAACACGAGATATCGGACTCCCAAGTAACGCTTGTCGGTTCACCCAGTTAGCCCGCAGGGGAGCGACATCTCAACTATAGGTGAGCCGCGCGGAGAAACCAGTCTTGACTTGCCCGGGCTTCTCCGTGAAAGTTGGTGTGAGCGTGCGCACCGAGGCGCCGCCAGCGGCTATCATGGACGCGGGGCCCGTGGGCCGAGCCGAGCGTGGAGGGGAGCAAGGTGGTTCCTGACTGGATACCCTACCTGTGTCTCTTTCTGGCCGCCCTGATCGTGACCCTGATCGCCACGCCGCTCGCGCGCCGCATCGCCGTCGCCGTGGGCGCCGTGGACGAGCCAAACCCCCGTCGCATCAACAAGGTGCCCGTCCCGCGGATGGGCGGCATCGCCATCTTCTGCGGCATCGTAGCCGCCTTCGTGACCCAGTACGTGGGAACCACCTTCTTCGGCTGGCCCATGGTGCTGGTGCCCTCGCCCAAGCTCGAGATCGACTACTGGCTGCTGGTGATCGCGTTCCTCGTGATCTTCCTCACCGGCCTCGCCGACGACGTCCTCTCGCTGACGCCGCCGCAGAAGCTCGCCGGGCAGGTCGTGGCCGCCGTCGTCGCCGTGGCCGGCGGCCTTGTGATCGGCGACATCGCCAACCCGCTCGGCGGCGAGGTGAGCCTGGGCTGGCTCGCGGGGCCCGTCACGGTGGTCTACCTCGTCTCCTACACCAACATCATCAACCTGATCGACGGCCTCGATGGGCTGGCGGCCGGCATATCGGGGCTCGTGAGCGTCACGATGTTCGCGCTCTCGGTGCTCGCCGGGCGGCCCGACGCGGCGGCGCTCGCCATCGCCGTGGCCGGCTCGTCTATCGGCTTCCTGCGCTACAACTTCCATCCCGCCTCGATCTTCATGGGCGACTCCGGCTCCCTCACGCTGGGGTTCGCGCTCGGCGCGGTCTCGCTGCTGTCGGTGACGCGCGTGGCGGGCCTCACCACGATCATCGTGCCGCTCGTCATCGCCACCGTGCCGATCATCGACACCTTCTCGGCCATCGTGCGCCGCCTGCGCGGGCACGTGAGCATCGGCCACGCCGACCGCGGCCACATCCACCACCGCCTCATGGCCGAGGGCTTCGACCAGCGCCAGGCGGTGCTCGTCATGTACGCCTGGACCGCGCTTTTGTGCGCCGGCTCGTTCGTCATGACGCAGGTGAGCACCATCCCGCGCGTGGTCATCTTCTGCGCGCTGCTGGGCGTGTCGTTCGCCTTCGCCTACCACCTGCGCCTCTTCGAGCCCGTGCTGCTGCACCACTACGACCCGCGCACCGGCGCCGACGAGCTCGTGACGCCCGCCGACGACGCCTTCGAGGAGGAGGTCGAGAAGCTCCACGAGCACGAGCGCTCCCACCTCCCGCACGGCGGGCGGCGCGGCGAGTGAGCGCCGGGTCCCGCATCCTCTCTCGCGCCGCCTACGACGCCTGCGAGCTCTGCCCGCGCCGCTGCCGCGCGCGACGCTCCGAGGGCCGTCCCGGTCGCTGCGGCATGACCTCCGAGCTGCGCGTGGCGAGAAGCGCCCTGCACTTCTGGGAGGAGCCGCCGATCTCCGGCGAGGCGGGCTCGGGCGCCGTGTTCTTCTCGGGCTGCCCGCTCGGCTGCGTCTTCTGCCAGAACCACGAGATCTCCGGCGGCGGCTTCGGCCTGCCGGTCACCACGGCGCGCCTCGCCGAGATGATGCTCGAGCTCCAGGCCGCCGGCGCGCTCAACGTCAACCTTGTGACCCCGCTGCACTACGCGCCCGACGTGCGCGACGCGGTGCTTCTCGCCCGCGACGCGGGGCTCGCCCTCCCGATCGTCTGCAACACCTCGGGCTACGAGCTGCCCGAGGTGGTGCGCGCGCTGGCCGGCGTGGTGGACGTGTGGCTCACGGACTTCAAGTACGCCGACCCCGCGCTCGCCGGCGCGCTCTCGGGCGCGCCCGACTACCCCGACGTCGCCGCGCGCGCCCTCGAGGCCATGTGCGCGCTCGTGGCGGACGCCGGCGCCCGCGCGCTCGGACCGGACGGCTCGATGCGGCGCGGGGTCATCGTGCGCCACCTGGTGCTGCCCGGCCACGCCGACGACTCGTGCGCGGCGCTCGACCGCGTCTGGGAGATCTGCGGCAACGATGCGGACCTCTCGGTCATGAACCAGTACACCCCAAACGAGCGCGTGCGCCGCGCGGGCGGCGAGCTCGCGCGCGCCGTGAGCGAGGAGGAGTACGAGCTCGTGCTCTGCCACGCGGACGACCTGGGCTTCGAGCGGATCTGGTGGCAGGAGGGCGGCACGGTCTCCGAGAGCTTCGTGCCCGCCTTCGACGCGACGGGCGTGGCCGGGCCCGAGCTGGGCGCGCCCGGCGCGCAAGGGGTATAAACAAGAGGTGCCGGCGGCGGGCCGGCGCCGCGACGATGGGGGACGCA
The DNA here is from genome assembly GCF_966187215.1 of Thermophilibacter sp. NCBI lineage: Bacteria > Bacillati > Actinomycetota > Coriobacteriia > Coriobacteriales > Atopobiaceae > Thermophilibacter > Thermophilibacter sp. The sequence goes on along the minus strand of NZ_CBIFYV010000075.1, from coordinate 13,950 downwards.
TGGCTGACACGGGCCTGAGTGACGAGGAGCGCGCGGAGCTGGAGCGCCTGCGCGCCGAGAAGGCCGAGCGCGAGCGCGCCGAGCGGGACGCCGCGGAGCGCGCGGAGCTGGAGCGGCTGCGCCGGCAGAGCGCCGAGGACGAGCGCGAGCGCGCGCAGCGGCAGCGCGACGAGCAGACCCGCGAGCGCGGCCGCAGGCTCATGGAGCCCGACGAGGACGACCTCAGGATGCCGCTCGGGCAGAAGGTCGTCATTCTCGCCGTGGTCGTCCTCGCCGCGGTCTGGCTGCTCGCCACGGTGCTGGGGTAGCTTCTAACACGGGCCTCGGGGGAGGCCGTCGGACAGGGGAGGGGAGCCATGTCTCTCACCGATCGCACCAAGCCAACGGACGTCTCGCTCAACACCGACCTCTACGAGCTCACCATGGCCCAGGGGTTCTGGGAGGCGGGGCTGTCGGGGGCGCAGGCGTGCTTCAACGCGTTCTTCCGCGACAACCCGTTCGGCGGCGGCTACGCCGTGTGCTGCGGCACCGGCCAGATCGCCGAGCTCGTGGAGAACTTCGTCTTCGAGGACGATGACATCGAGTACCTGCGCGGCCTCGAGGCCCCGGGCGGCGGCCCGATGTTCAAGCCGGCGTTCCTCGACTACCTGCGCGACCACCGGCTCGACCTCACGATCCACGCAGTCCCCGAGGGCGAGGTGGTCTTCGGCCGCGAGCCCATGGTGCGCGTGGAGGGACCGGTCGTCGACTGCCAGCTCGTCGAGACGGCCCTGCTCAACCTCGTGAACTTCCAGACGCTCGTGGCCACCAAGACCGCGCGCGTGGTGCGCGCCGCGGAGGGGCGGCCGGTCTCGGACTTCGGCCTGAGGCGCGCCCAGGGCCCCGACGGCGGCCTGGCGGTGGCCCGCGCCTCCTACATCGCCGGCGCCTCCTCGACCTCCAACGTGCTCGCGGGCAAGATCTACGGCATCCCGGTCTTCGGCACGCACGCCCACTCCTGGGTCATGGCGTTCCCGAGCGAGCTCGAGGCGTTCCGCGCCTTCGCCAAGTCGAGCCCCAAGAACTGCGTGCTGCTGCTCGACACCTATGACGTGACCCAGGGCATCGAGCACGCCATCACGGTCGCCAAGGAGATGGAGACGGCCGGCGAGCGCCTGAGCGCCGTGCGCCTGGACTCCGGCGACCTCGCGCGCCTCTCCAAGGAGGCCCGCGCTGCCTTCGACGAGGCGGGCCTGCCCTACGTCAAGATCTCGGTCTCCAACGACCTCGACGAGTACACGATCCAGTCCCTGCTCGCCCAGGGCGCGCCGATCGACTCCTTCGGCGTGGGCACCAAGCTCGCCACCTGCGACCCGCAGCCGTCGCTCGGCGGCGTCTACAAGCTGTCGGCCATCCGCGCGGGCGAGGGCGAGCCCTGGACGCCGGTCATCAAGCTGTCCGAGCAGTCCTACAAGCGCACGGTCCCCGGCGTGCAGCACGTGCTGCGCCACTACGACCAGGCGGGCCGCCCCGTGGGCGACATGATCGTGGTCGACGAGGTCGCCGAGAGGGGCCCGGCGCGCGAGATGGTGGACATCCTCGACCCCTACGTCACGCACCGGCTCTCCGGCGAGCCGCGCGAGCTGCTCGTGCGCATGGTGGAGCACGGCCGGCGCGCCGGCGCGCCCGAGGGCATCGAGGACGCCCGCGAGCGCTGCCGCGAGGCCCTCATGCGGCTCGACCCGGCCGTCGCGCGCTTCCTCAACCCGCAGACCTACCCGGTGGGCCTCGAGACCGGCCTGGCGCGCCTGCGCAGCCAGCTGGCCCGCGAGGAGCGCGCCGAGTCTGGGCGCCGCACGGCCTAGCGCGCCGCGGCGCCGGTGACGGCGGGCGGCCCCATCAGGTACAATCTCCCAGTTACGCGCAAGCCAGACAGGGGAGAAGAGATGCCCGAGAAGCTCGAGGAGATCGTCCGCGCCGCCATCGCCGCCGCCCAGGAGGCCGGCGACCTGCCCCCCTTCGAGGTGGGCGACCTCGGCCTCGAGCGACCGGCCGACCCCGCCAACGGGGACTGGAGCTCCACGGTGGCCCTGCGCTCGGCCAAGCTCGCGCGCCGCGCACCGCGCCAGATCGCGGGGGCCATCGTGGCGCACCTGCCCGCCGACCCCGCGCTCGAGCGCGTCGAGGTGGCCGGCCCCGGCTTCGTGAACTTCTATCTGGCCGCCGCCTCGGCCAACGAGGTCTTCCGCACGGTCCGCGAGCAGGGCGCCGACTACGCGCGCTCCGCCATGGGCGCCGGCACGCGCCTCCAGGTCGAGTTCGTCTCGGCCAACCCCGTGGGCCCGCTGCACATCGGCCACGGCCGCTGGGCGGCCCTCGGCGACTCGCTCTGCCGCGTGATGGAGCACGCCGGCTACGAGGTCGAGCGCGAGTACTACATCAACGACCACGGCTCGCAGATGGACGTCTTCGGGCACTCGGTCTCCATGCGCTATCGGCAGCTGCTCGACGTGCAGGCCGAGCGCGGCTGCGACGTCGAGGCCGCGCGCGAGGTCCTTCTCGCCGACCGCGCCGCCTTCGTCGCCGACGAGGACGACCTGCGGCCCGAGACCCACCCGCTCACCGACGCCTTCAACGAGGCCCTGGGCGGCAACGCCTACGGCGGCGACTACATCGTGGACATCGCCGCTCGCTTCGTGCGCGAGGACGGCGCGCGCTGGGCGGACGCCCCCGAGGACGAGCGCATGGTCGAGTTCCGCGAGCGCGGCTACCGCTGGATGCTCGACTCCATCCGCGAGACCTGCCACGCCGCGCGCTGCGACTTCGACGTGTGGTTCTCCGAGCGCAGCCTCTACGAGAAGGGCCCGGACGGCACCTCGGCGGTGGACCGGGCGCTCGCCAAGCTGGACGAGCTCGGCCACCTCTACCGCGACGAGGCCGGCGCGCTGTGGTTCCGCTCCACGACCTTCGGCGACGACAAGGACCGCGTGCTCATCAAGACCAACGGCGAGTACACCTACTTCGCCTCCGACGTGGCCTACCACTACAACAAGTTCCAGCGCGTGGACCACGTGATCGACATCTGGGGCGCCGACCACCATGGCTACATCAAGCGCGTGGCGTCGGTGTGCGAGGCGCTCGGCTACCCCACGCAGTTCGAGGTCCTTCTCGGCCAGCTCGTGAACCTCCTGCGCGACGGAGCGCCGGTGCGCATGTCCAAGCGCAAGGGCACGATGGTCACCTTCGACGAGCTGCTCGAGGAGGTGGGCGCCGACGCCACGCGCTACACGCTGATCTCCAAGAGCTCCAACCAGATGATTGACTTCGACATCGAGCAGGCCAAGCGCCAGGACAACACCAACCCGGTCTACTACGTGCAGTACGCGCACGCGCGCATCTGCTCGATCCTGCGCCGCGGCGCGGGCGTGGCGCTCGAGGAGGCCGAGGCGCTCGGCATGGACGAGGTGGCCGAGCGGGCGGTGGGCGAGACCTACGACCTGGGGCTGCTCACCGACCCGGCCGAGGCCGCGCTCGCCCGCAAGCTCTCGGAGCTGCCCGGCCTGGTGGAGGGCTGCGCGCGCGACCGGGCGCCGTTCCGCCTCACGCACTACGCCGAGGAGCTCGCCGCGGAGTTCCACTCGTTCTACGCCGCCTGCCAGGTCCTGCCCGGCGCGGGGCGCCCCCTCGACGAGGGCTTGAGCCGCGCGCGCCTGGCCGCCTGCGACGCGTGCCGCCGCGTGCTCGCGCTCACCCTCGGCCTCGTGGGGGTGTCGGCGCCGCAGAGCATGTAGCCCCAAGGGCGGTTTGTGTGCGTCATTTATGAATCGCGCCCAACGGGCCGGGGGCTGGCGTAACTTCGCTATACTGCGCCTGTAATTAAGGATTTTGCCCCGCGTCCGAGACGGGGGCGCCAGCCCGGGACGGGCCGAGAAGAACAGGGTGGGTTTTCAGTGGACCTCAAGGAGTACATGTCCGTCAGGAGGGCGTACAACATCGTGCGCCAGCAGGTCGCGGCCAAGGAGCGGCTGACGTTCGAGGAGCTCGCCATCATCTGCCACCTCTGCGAGGCGGACGAGCCGGTCAAGACCTCGACCATCGCCGAGTACCAGGGCGCGCTCAGGCCCACCATGACGCACCGCACCAACCACCTCGAGACGCTCGGCCTCATCGAGCGCGCCGAGGGCACGCGCGACCGCCGCAACGTGGTCTGCTCGGTCTCCGACGCCGGCCGCGAGCGCGTGGCCGAGCTCGCCGAGCTCACCTGCGAGCAGATCCCCACCGGCCGCGCGCTCTCGCGCACGGCCCCCGAGCGCATCCTCAAGTACGTGGACGCCATGGGCGCGTTCTTCTGCAAGGCGGGCGACCTCGTGCTGCTGGGGCTTCTCGCCGCCGACGACGAGGCGCTCACGATCATGCAGCTCGTGGACGCGCTCGGCCTTCTGCAGCCCACGGTCTCGATGTCGGTCTCCACGCTCGCGGAGCGCGGCCTCGTGGGGCGCGGGCACGGCTCGGGCTCGTCGCACACCACCAGCGTGAGCCTCACCGACGAGGGCCGCGGCGTCGCCGAGTCCCTGGCCGAGAGCATCGCGCAGATCGTGGTGCGCCGCCGCCCGCGCACCGGCTCCAAGGAGCAGTAGCCGCGCCGGCGCCCCGCGCCGCGCGTGACCTGACCTGCGCCGTCCCTTCTCGCCCGCCCGTCGGGCGTGCTATACTCTTCGGAGCGACCGGGGTCGTGTCCCGGCGCCAATCCGTTCATGAAGCGAGCGCATCGCTCGATATGCCCGCACCGCCTGACCGCGCAGCGCGCCGTCACGTGCGTGGGTCGCGGGTACCGAAGCCACCGAGAGAGGCAGAACAGCGCATGGCCGACGACCAGACCACCGTTTCACCCGAGAAGACCGAGGCGGCCGCGCCCGCTGCGCAGGGCGAGGGGGCTCCCGCCAAGCCGCGCCGCAAGCGCCGCACGAAGGCCGAGATGGAGGCCGCCCGCGCCGCCGAGGCCGCTGCCCGCGCCGCTGCCGAGGCGGCCGGCGAGCCGTGGCCGCCCAAGCGCCGCCGCGGCCGCCCGCGCAAGTCCGAGCAGGCCGCCGCCGAGGCCGTCGCCCCCGCCGCCGCGAGCGACGCCGCGCCCGCCGAGCCCGCGCCGTCGGCCGACGCCGCCGCTCCCGCCCCCGCCGAGGCCCCCGCGCCCAAGCGCCGTCGCGGCCGCCCGCGCAAGTCCGAGCAGGCGGTCGAGGCCGCCGCGCGCCCGGCTGACGCCGTCGAGCCCGCGCCCGAGGCGCCCGCGCGCACGATCGCCGAGGCCGACGCCCAGCAGCAGCCGCACCCCGGGCAGGGCCAGAGCCAGGGCCAGGGCCAGGGTCGCAAGCGCCACCACGGCAACGGCAACGGTAACGGCGGCAACGGCAACCAGGGCCGCCGCCAGAGCAACCAGGGCCGCCGGCGCAACCGCCGCCAGCAGGATATCGTGGCCGAGCCGTCGCTCACGCGCGAGGAGCTCCAGGCCATGAAGGTCGCCGAGCTGCGCGCCAAGGCGGCCGAGCTCGACGTCGAGTACGTCGGCGTGCGCAAGGGCGACCTCGTCGAGGCCATCTACGAGGCCGCCGCGCGCGCCGAGGGCTTCCGCGCCGTCGAGGGCATCCTCGAGGTCGGCAACGAGGGCTACGGCTGGGTCCGCACCGGCAACTACATGGAGGGCGACGACGACGCCTTCGTCCACCAGCAGCTCATCCGCTCGCTGGGCCTCCGTCCGGGCGACCGCGTGGCCGGGACCGTGGGCCCGGGCCGCGCCGGCAGCAAGTACCCGCCGCTGCAGAGCGTCCTGACCGTGAACGGCCGTCCCCCCGAGGACCTCAAGAGTCGCCCGCGCTTCCGCGACCTCACGCCGATCTTCCCGAACGAGCGCCTGGTCATGGAGAACGGCAAGGACTCGATCACCGGTCGCGCCATCGACCTGGTGAGCCCCATCGGCAAGGGTCAGCGCGGCCTTATCGTGAGCCCGCCCAAGGCCGGCAAGACCACGGTCCTCAAGAACATCTGCCGCTCCATCGCTGCCAACAACCCTGAGGTGCACCTCTTCTGCCTGCTCGTGGACGAGCGCCCCGAGGAGGTCACCGACATGGAGCGCTCCATCCGCGGCGAGGTGGTGGCCTCGACCTTCGACATGCCGGCCGACAACCACACCCACGTCTCCGAGCTCGTGATCGAGCACGCCAAGCGCCTCGTGGAGCTGGGGGAGGACGTCGTGGTGGTCCTCGACTCCATCACGCGCCTGGCCCGCGCCTACAACCTCGCGCAGCCGGCGAGCGGCCGCATCCTGTCCGGCGGCGTGGACTCCGCGGCGCTCTACCCGCCCAAGAAGTTCCTCGGAGCGGCGCGCAACATCGAGAACGGCGGATCGCTCACGATCATCGCCTCCGCGCTCGTCGACACCGGCTCCAAGATGGACGAGGTCATCTTCGAGGAGTTCAAGGGCACCGGCAACATGGAGCTCAAGCTCGACCGCGACCTCGCCGACCGTCGCATCTTCCCGGCCATCGACCCGGTGGCCTCCGGCACGCGCAACGAGGAGCTTCTCATCCCTGGCGACTACCAGCCGCTGGTCTGGGGCATCCGCCGCGTGCTTGCCAACATGAACAACGTCGAGCGCGCCGCCAACATGCTCGTCAAGGGGCTGCGCCAGACCGACTCCAACCGCGAGTTCCTCATCAAGAGCGCCAAGAAGGCCGCGCAGAGCGACTACATCGCCTAGCTGCGGCCCCGCCCGTCCCGACGCCCGTTCCCGCGCGATTCTCGCCGTCGCGGGAACGGGCGTCTTTTGTGTGTCGGCTTGCCCTGATAACCCGCAAAATCTGACATTCACAAACCTTAATCCTGCAATTATATGAATATGAAATCATTTTTTGCGGGTTATTTGTAAGCATCGGCGCACAAATACACAAATTGTGTGCCAGCGAGAGGGGCGTCCGCGTGGCGAGGTGGGCCAGGCGAGAGGGGCGCCCGCGCGGAGAGAGGCGTCGCGCGGCGGGCAATCCGATCGCGCGCCGGCCGCGGCGGGCGCCGCACCTTTGGGATGAGCCCCTTGCGCGGAGGGGGGACAAATGGTTATATTCGGTATCGTCCGAGCAGTCGGACGCATGTCACGGTACACGAAGATGAAACGCAGCCCACGCCGTTGACACCTCGCCCCCTTGGGGGCGCGTCATGAGTCACAACGCAGGCGCTCGTCTCGTCTTCCGTCCCCGGAGGGAGCGGAAGCCATGGGTCGGCAGAGTCGCAACCCCATCGTCATCGCGGGCCTCGCCGGCGCGCTGACGCTCGCCGCGCCGCGCGCCGCCGGCGCGCTCGCGCTGACCGACGCCATCGACGACGCGCTCGTCTCGCCCTCGATCGGGCTGGTCGCGGGCCTCGCGGCCGGCGCGGCGCTCACGGGCGCCGGCGTCGCCATCGCCTCGCGCGCCCGCTCCCGCGCGCGCGACGAGCTGCCGACGCTCGAGCACGCCCCGCGCCACCTGCGCGTCCCCGAGGCCGAGCGTCCCTCGGGCGAGGCCGCCCCGAGGCACCGCGCCCCCACGCACGCCGCGACCGACTACGAGGACATCGCCGAGAACTACGCCCGCCGCCTGAGCTTCAGCCAGCGCATGGCCCGCCGCGCCGAGGGCGTGGCCGCCACGCTGCGCGAGCGCATGGGAGCGGGCATGATGGACGGCCTGCCCGTCATCGAGCGCGCCGACGGCTCCGTCGGCGACGTGGGCACGTCCTGGTGGACCAACGCCGTGGGCGCCGACACGATCATCCGCGACTCCGGCTTCGCCGCCGAGGGCGCGGCCATCCCGTCGGACTTCTCGGCCACGGACCGCGACCGCCTGAGCGCCGCCGCGCGCGCCGCGGCCCGCCGCTCGAGCATCGCCGAGCGCGTCGCCTACGTGGACGAGGGGGCCTATCCCGAGCACCGTAGCGTCGAGGACCTCGACGTCGCCGACGACTGGGAGGCGGCGCTGCGCTCGATGGACGAGAAGATCGCGGCGGTCGCCCCGCAGCAGGACCCCATCGGCTTCGTGGACGCCGTGGGCGGGGAGGACTCGCTCGACGAGCCCGACAACCTCGAGCCCCAGACGGCGTTCATCCCGTTCAAGGCCCCTGGCGGCCACCCCGAGGTCGTGGACACCGACTCCTATGTGGACTACCTGATCGAGGACGAGTTCTCCAAGAACTCCTCCACGGCCGCGCGCCGCTCCTCCCGCCGCTTCCTGCGCATGCTCGAGGGCGGCACCCAGCCCACCTCATCGCGGCACCTCGCCGGCGCGGGCGCCGCGCGTCCCGTGGGCAAGCACTTCGCGCGCCCGGTGGCGGCCGAGGCATGACGTCCGGTCCCGCACGTCCCGACGACTCGGCGCGACGGCCCACGTGGAGGCGGTGGGCCGTCGCGTGCGCCTGCTGGGTCGCGTTCGTCTGGGGCCACTCGCTCATACAGGGCCCTGAGTCGTCGCTCGAGAGCGGCATGGTGGTCGCTTTGCTGCGCCCGGCCTTCGAGGCGCTCGGCATCCTCGACGCCGACCTCATGTCGCTCATCGTGCGCAAGTGCGCGCACTTCTCGGAGTACGCGGTGCTCGGCGTCCTGACCTGCTGCTGCGCGCGCGCCCGCTGGCGCGACACGGGCAGGCCGCCGCTGCCGGCGGGCCTTCTGGCGGCGCTCGTCCCGGTCGCGGACGAGACCATCCAGCTCGGCGTGCCCGGGCGCACCGGCCAGCCCACCGACGTGCTCATCGACCTGGCGGGCCTCGCCACGGGCGCCCTTCTCGCCCTGTTCGTCGCATGCCTGCGCGGTCGCGCGCCCCGCACCGGTTAACTCCACGTTACAGCTCACTTAACACTTTATCCACATCTTGGCGCGGTCCCTGAAAAGGGGCTAGGGTACTCCCAAGCTCCCCGGATTTGGGGGGATGACGGGAGGAGAACAACATGAGCAAGAACGTTTCCAGGCGTCAGTTCGTCGCGGGCGCGGGCGTCGCGGCCCTCGGCCTCGGCCTCGTGGGCTGCAACGGCGGCTCCGACGGCGGCAGCTCCGAGGGCGGCAGCTCCGACGCCGCCATCAAGGTCGGCATCCTCGGCCCGCTGTCCGGCTCCGTCTCCAACTACGGCATCGCCTGCTCCAACGGCGCCAAGCTCTACTTTGACCAGCTCAACGCAAACGGAGGCATCAACGGCAAGCAGGTTGAGTACAACGAGCAGGACGAGAAGGGCGACGCCACCGAGGCCGTCAACGCCTACAACATGCTCGTCGAGGATGGCGTGACCGGCATCGTGGGCGACGTCACCACCGGCCCGACCGTGGCCGTGGCCCAGGCCTCCGTGGCCGACAACATGCCCTGCGTGACCCCGTCCGCCACCGCGGCTGACGTCGTTACCTACGGCACCAACTACTTCCGTGCCTGCGTCACCGACCCCGAGCAGGGTCGCATCATGGCCGCCTTCGCCGAGGAGCAGGGCTACAAGACCGTGGGCACCATCTACCTCTCGGGCGACGACTACTCCCAGGGCGTCAACGACGCCTTCGTCGAGGCCGCCGAGGCCGCGGGCATCACCGTGGCGACCCAGGAGGCCTACGCCGACGGCGACGTGTCCTTCTCCGGCCAGATCACCAACCTCATGGCCGCTGACGTCGAGGCCATCCTGTGCCCCAACTACTACGAGGACGACGGCATGATCGTCACCCAGGCGCGCGCCGCCGGCTATGACGGCGTGTTCCTCGGCGTCGACGGCTGGTCGGGCATCGTGGGCGGTGACTCCGACTACGCCTCCGCGGCCGACCTGCACGACTGCTACTACTGCTGCGCCTTCACCTCTTCCAACACCGACGAGGCCGTCCAGCAGTTCATCTCCGACTACACCGACGCCTACGGCGAGGCGCCCACCAACTTCTGCGCGCTCGGCTACGACGCGGCCATGGTGCTCGCCAACGGCATCAAGTCCGCCGAGGACGCGGGCCTCGAGGCCGGCTCGGACGACTACAAGCAGGCGGTCATCGACGGCATCGCCGACGGCTCCGTCGAGGGCATCACCGGCACCATCTCCTACGACGGCACCGGCGACCCGGTCAAGTCCTCGCTGATCCTGACCTTCGACGCCGACGGCAAGGAGGTCATCCAGGAGACCCTGGACGCCGCGGAGTAACGCGCCCTCGTCTCGGGCCAGACCTGAGCGGCTCCGTCGGGGGCATCGGGCCTCGCGCGCCCGGTGCCCCCGACGTCTTGCACGCGGGCGCAGCGCCCGCCGATCCAGAAGGGAAGTGACGTGACGTGCAAGTTCTGATGCAGGTGCTCAACGGCCTGCAGCTCGGCAGCATCTACGCGCTCGTCGCGCTGGGCTACACGATGGTGTACGGCATCATCCTGCTGCTCAACTTCGCGCACGGCGACATCATCATGGTGGGCGCGTACATCTCGTGGCTCGTCATGGCCCAGCTCGGCATGCCACCGGTGGTCGCCATGATCCTGTCCGTGCTCGGCTGCACGCTGCTCGGCGTCGTCATCGACAAGGTCGCGTACGCGCCGCTGCGCAACGCCCCGCGCCTCTCCATCCTCATCACGGCCATCGGCGTCTCGTACTTCCTCGAGAACGGCGCGCAGCTGGTCTTCGGCGCCGACGCCAAGGTGGTCCCGGCCTTCACCGACGTGACCACCATCCAGGTGGGCGGGGTGTCGCTGTCGTTCGCCGCGGTCGCGACCGTGGCGGTCACGGCGATCGCGACGGTGGTGCTCACGCTGCTCGTGCAGAAGACCAAGCTCGGCAAGGCCATGCGCGCCGTGTCCGAGGATATGGGCGCCGCGCGCCTCATGGGCATCAACGTCAACAACACCATCTCGTTCACCTTCGCGGTGGGCTCCGCGCTCGCCGGCATCGGAGCCGTGCTCTACGCCATGGCCTACACCCAGGCCACGCCCACGATGGGCATGATGCTCGGCACCAAGGCGTTCGTCGCCGCGGTCCTCGGCGGCATCGGGTCGATCCCGGGTGCCGTGGTGGGCGGTCTGCTCGTGGGCTTCGCCGAGGTCATCGTCACCGCGCTCGGCCTCTCCGTCTGGAAGGACGCCGTGGTGTTCCTGCTGCTCATCATCGTGCTCATCGTGCGGCCCACCGGCATCTTCGGCCGCACCATGAGCGAGAAGGTCTAGGGGGGTGCGACGCATGGAACAGCGAAACGCTGAGGGCGAGAGGAAGCCCGTCATCACGGCGACCGCGTCCAAGGGGCGCACCGGCGTCTACCGCCGCCTGCCGATGCCCGCGCGCTACGCGATCAACGCGGTGCTCGTGCTCGTGTTTCTCGTGGTGGGCGAGCTCATGATCGACGGCGGGGCCATCACCCGCTACCAGTCCACGGTGCTCGAGCAGGTGGGCATCTACATCATCCTGGCCGTCTCGCTCAACATCGCCACGGGCTACCTGGGCCAGCTGCCGCTCGGCCACGCCGGCTTCATGTCGGTGGGCGGCTACGGCTGCGCGATCTTCATCACGCACATGATGGCCACGCTCGGCGTCACCGCGCGCGATTTCGTGACGGGCTCGCCGGTCTGCGGGCTGCTCTTCGTGGGCGGCCTTCTGGTGGGCGGGCTCTGCGCAGCGCTCTGCGGGCTCATCATCGGCATCCCGGCGCTGCGCCTCAAGGGCGACTACCTGGCCATCATCACGCTGGCCTTCTCGGAGATCATCCGCGTGGTCATGCTCAACATCGACTCCGTGCTGGGCTTCAAGCTCACGGGCGGGGCGGCCGGCCTCACCGGCATCCCGGGCTACACCAGCTTCCTCAACGTGTTCGTCGTGGTGGCCATTGTGTGCTTCCTCATCCACACGATGATGAAGTCGCGCCACGGCCGCGCCATCCTCGCCATCCGCGACAACGAGATCGCGGCCGAGGCCACCGGCGTCAACACCACCTACTACAAGACGCTCGCCTTCGTGGTCTCCGCCTTCTTCGCGGGCGTGGCGGGCGGCCTGTACGCGGGGTGCATCGGCGTGCTGCAGCCGGCCGTCTTCGGCTTCATGAAGTCCATCGAGATCCTCGTCATGGTGGTCCTCGGCGGCATGGGCTCGATGCTCGGCTCGGTGCTCTCCGCCACGTTCCTCACGATCCTGCCCGAGGCGCTGCGCGCCTTCTCCGAGTACCGCATGATCGTCTACGCCGTCGTGCTCATCCTCGTCATGATCTTCCGCCCGCAGGGCCTTCTCGGCTCCTACGACTTCTCGCTGTCGCGCGTGATCGAGCGCGTGATGAACCGGGACTTCCCGTGGGGCAGGAAGGACGCCGACGAGGACGCCGCCGACGCGGAGGAGGTGAGCGCCGATGTGCGCCGATAAGAAGCGCCGCAGCGTGCTCGTGCAGGTGGAGACCCCCAACCTCATCCCCGAGCGCGACCTCGGCCAGATCCCGGTTCTGCAGGCCGAGCACCTGGGCATCGACTTCGGCGGCCTGACCGCCGTCGACGACTTCAACATCGCGATGGGCCCCACTGAGATCTCCGGCCTGATCGGCCCCAACGGCGCCGGCAAGACCACGATCTTCAACCTGCTCACCAACGTCTACAAGCCCACGCGCGGCACGATCCTGCTGAACGGCTACGACACGGCCGGCAAGTCCGTGGCCGAGGTCAACCGCATGGGCATCGCGCGCACGTTCCAGAACATCCGCCTGTTCAGCCAGATGACGGTCGAGCAGAACGTGCTCGTGGGCTTTGGCAACCAGATGAGGTCGCACCTGCTGACCGACATGCTGCGCCTGCCCGGCCACTGGCGCCAGGAGGCCGAGTTCCATGACAAGGCGCTCGAGCTTCTCGACATCTTTGACATGCGGCGCTACGCCGACACGATGGCGGGCAACCTCCCGTACGGCGCCCAGCGCCGCCTGGAGATCCTGCGCGCGCTGGCGACGCACCCCAAGGTGCTGCTGCTCGACGAGCCGGCGGCCGGCATGAACCCGGCCGAGACCGAGGAGCTGATGGAGAACATCCAGAAGATTCGCGACGAGTTCCAGATCGCGATCCTACTCATCGAGCACGACATGTCGCTCGTCATGGGCGTGTGCGAGGTGGTGGGCGTGCTCGACTACGGGCGCATCATCGCCAAGGGGACGCCCGAGCAGATCCAGAACGACCCGAAGGTCATCGAGGCCTATCTGGGCAAGCAGGGGGTGAAGTAGATGGCGTCGCTGCTTAGCGTGCGCGACCTGCACGTCTCCTATGGGGCCATCAAGGCGGTCCGCGGCATCTCGTTCGACATCAACGAGGGCGAGATCGTGACGCTGATCGGCGCCAACGGCGCGGGCAAGTCCACGACGCTCAACACCATCGCCGGGCTCATCAAGCCGGTGTCGGGCGAGATCGAGTTCGACGGGCAGTCGCTCGTGGGGCTCAAGGCGCACAAGGTTGTCGAGCGCGGGCTGGCGCTCTGCCCCGAGGGACGGCGCGTGTTCACGCAGATGACCGTGGCCGAGAACCTCGAGATGGGCGGCTACACCCGCTCCGACGCCGAGAACCGCGAGAGCCTCGAGCACGTCTACGCGCACTTCCCGCGCCTGAAGGAGCGCCGCGGCCAGGTGGCCGGCACGCTCTCCGGCGGCGAGCAGCAGATGCTGGCCATGGGGCGCGCCCTCATGAGCAAGCCGCGCCTGCTCATGCTCGACGAGCCGTCGATGGGCCTGGCGCCGATCCTGGTCGAGGAGATCTTCACGATTATCAAGCAGCTCAACGAGGCGGGCACCACGGTGCTGCTGGTCGAGCAGAACGCCAACATGGCGCTCTCGATCGCCGACCGCGCCTACGTGCTCGAGATCGGCACGATCAAGAAGACCGGCACGGGCGCCGAGCTGCTCGTCGACGACGACGTGCGCAAGGCGTACCTCGGCGGGTAACGTACTCGACGTAGGGTGTCACGAGGAGGGGGGGACCTCCCCCATACCAACCCCACCCCTTTTTTTTC
>NZ_CBIFYV010000074.1:0-9643 GCF_966187215.1 Thermophilibacter sp. | reverse complement strand
GCCGCGGCCGCGCATACGCGCGCTCGCTGCCGGCGGGAAGCCTGCTCGCGGAGACCGACCTGCCCGCGGAGCCCGGCGCGCCAGGCGGCGCGGACGAGCTCGCGGCGTCGCTGGGGCGCGCCGAGGCCGGGATCGCCGCCGCGCGCGGCATGGAGCCCGATGAGGCCCGTGCGCTTCTCGCCAAGAACGCCGGGGAGCTGCTCCGCTGAGCGTCCCCGGATGGTTTTGTCTGTAGTTTGTTCGGCACCCCCGGAGTACAGACAAAAGTTTTGTGCACAAACTCGCTGGTAAGAGCGTCGATGATTTTGTCTGTACTTCATCGCTCCGCTCCAAACTACAGACAAAGTGGAGGACGTGCCGCGCCGGGCCCGCGTCGGCCCGAAATGGTAGAGTTATGGGGCCCGGACGCGTGAACCGAGGACCCATGAAGCCACTGCGCAAGACCATCCATGCGGGGAGCCCCCTCTCGTCGACGATGCTGGCGAGCTCCTCCGTTGACCTTGACCTGCCGCTCGACGACATCGTGATCGTCTTCGCGTGCAGCGAGAACTTCGTGCCGTACCTCTCCGTGGCGCTGCAGTCCATCGTGGAGAACGCCGGCGCGGGCCGCCGCTACGACGTGGTGGTGCTCACCCGCAACATCAGCCCGGCGAGCATGATCACGTTGACGCGCCAGACCAAGGCGGACAACGTGGGCATCGGCTTTCTGGACGTGGATGCGGCGCTCGGCGACATCGAGCTGCCCCACCACGGCCACTTCCGCCCCGAGACCTACTACCGCCTGCTCGCCCCGCAGCTGCTCCCCAACGTGGACAAGGCCATCTACCTGGACTCCGACCTCGTGGTCAACGCTGACGTGGCGGAGCTCTTCGACACCGACGTCACCGGCTACCCGCTGGCCGCCACGCGCGACGCCGACACCATCGGCCAGATCGACGGCTACGACACCACCGTGGGGCCGTACCTGCGCGACGAGCTGGGCATGGACGACCCGCACGACTACTTCCAAGCGGGCGTGCTGCTGATGAACCTCGCGCAGCTTCGCGCCACGGTCACGCCGCACGAGTTCCTGGCGCTCTCGACGCAGCGGATGTGGCGCTGGCTCGACCAGGACGTCCTCAACAAGGTGGTCAACGGCCGCTACGTGCGCGTGCACATGCGCTGGAACTACCTCATGGACTGGCAGCACCTGCGCCGCACCCACATCGTGGCCAACGCGCCGGCGGACGTGCGCGCCGAGTACGACGAGGCCGCGGCCGACCCCGCGATCGTGCACTTCGCGGGCCCCGACAATCGCCCGTGGCTCTATCCGGACGCGGACGGCGCGGACCTCTTCTGGCGCTACGCGATGAGCTCGCCGTATCTGGACGAGATCCGCGGCCAGCTGGAGGAGTCGCGGGCCTCCGCCGCCGGGCTCGCCAAGCGCGTGCAGGTGCTCGCGCTCTACCGCGGCTTCATGCCGGCGTTCGACCGCCTGTGCCCGTCGAGCTCGCGGCGGCGCGACGCGCTCATCCGTCTCTACCAGCGGCTCGGCGGCACCAACACCTAGCCGCGTCGTCCCAGCCGACTCCACGCGCCCCCGCCGGGGCGAGAAACACGAGTGGGCCGCGTCCCGACCTGGGACGCGGCCCCCTCTCACACGCGTGGCGGAGCGCGGCGCGGCTAGCCGGCGATGCGGTGCTTGCCGTGCGCGGTGGTGACGATCTTGGGGCTCGCTCCCCCGCCGACGCTCTCCTTGGTGACGATGACGCGGGTCACGTCGAGGTCGCTCGGCAGGTCGAACATCGTGTCCTGCAGCGTGGCCTCGCAGATGGCGCGCAGGCCGCGGGCACCGGTGCCGCGCGAGATGGCCTGGCGGGCGATCTCGCGCAGGGCGTCGTCCTCGAAGACCAGCTCCACACCCTCGAGCTCGAACATGCGCCGGTACTGCTTGACCAGCGCGTTGCGCGGCTGGGTGAGGATGCTCACGAGGTCGTCCTCGGTGAGCTCGCGCGTGGCGGTGATCACCGGGATGCGGCCCAAAAACTCCGGGATCATGCCGAACTTGTGCAGGTCCTGGGGCATGACCTGCTCCATCAGGTAGTTCTCGTCGTTCTCGGCGTTCTTGCCCACCTCGGCGTTGAAGCCGATGCCCTTCTTGCCGATGCGGTCGGCCACGATCTTGTCCAGCCCGACGAACGCGCCGCCGCAGATGAACAGGATGTTGGTGGTGTCGATGTGGATGAGCTCCTGCTGGGGGTGCTTGCGGCCGCCCTGCGGGGGGACGCTCGCCTCGGTGCCCTCGAGGATCTTGAGCAGCGCCTGCTGCACGCCCTCGCCCGAGACGTCGCGCGTGATGGAGAGGTTCTCGGCCTTGCGGGCGATCTTGTCGATCTCGTCCACGTAGACGATGCCCACCTGCGCGCGCTCCACGTCGCCGTCGGCGGCGGTGATGAGCTTGAGCAGGATGTTCTCGACGTCCTCGCCCACGTAGCCGGCCTCGGTGAGCGTGGTGGCGTCCGCGATGGCGAACGGCACCTCGAGGAAGCGCGCGAGCGTCTGCGCGAGCAGCGTCTTGCCCGTGCCCGTGGGGCCCAGAAGCAGGATGTTGCTCTTGGCGATCTCGACGTCCTCCTCGCCCTCGGGGACCTCGTCGTTGCCCGAGAGGATGCGGCGGTAGTGGTTGTAGACGGCCACACTCATGGCGCGCTTGGCCTGCTCCTGACCCATGACGTACTGCGAGAGCTCGTCGTAGATCTCGTGCGGGGTGGGCAGGTTCTTGATGGGCGCGGCGTCGTCCGGCTCGGCCGCCAGGTCGGGCGCGGCGGCGAAGTCCGCCTCGTCAATCATGTCGGAGCACGCGTGGACGCACTCGTCGCAGATGTAGACCCCGCCCGGGCCCGCGATGAGCTTGCTCACCTGGCTGCGGCTCTTGCCGCAGAACGAGCAGCGCATCTCGGATCCGTCGGGCGTGCGGCCCTGGTCGTTGGTCGGCATCGGCTACTCCTGGCTCTGGTCGGCGCGCGAGGTGATGACGCGGTCCACGAGGCCGTACTCCAGCGCCTCGGACGCGCGCATGTAGTTGTCGCGCTCGGTGTCGGCGTTGACCTTCTCAATGGGCTGGCCCGTGGCCTCGGAGAGAATCTCGTTGAGGCGCTGGCGGATCCAGCGGGTCTCGTCGGCCACGATCTGGATGTCGGTCTGCTGGCCCTGGACGCCGGAGCTCGGCTGGTGGATGAGCACCATCGAGTTGGGCAGCGCCAGGCGCTTGCCCTTGGCCCCGCAGGCGAGAATGGCCGCGCCCATGGAGGCCGCCATGCCCACGCAGATGGTGGAGACGTCGGGCTTGATGAAGTTCATCGTGTCGATGATGCCCAGGCCCGCGTAGACGTCGCCGCCGGGCGAGTCGATGTAGAGCGAGATGTCCTTGTCGGGGTCCTGGCTCTCGAGGTGCAGCAGCTGCGCGATCACGAGGTTGGCGGAGTCGCGCGTGACCTCCTCGCCGAGGAACACGATGCGGTCGTTGAGCAGGCGCGAGTAGATGTCGTAGCTGCGCTCGCCGCGCGGCGTCTGCTCCACGACGTAGGGGATGAGCGGGATGTTGGTGGGATTGTGCATTGAGGCTCCTTCGTTTGAGCAAAGCCCCGGACGACGGATGGGCCGTCCGGGGCGTCAGCGTTGGGTGGCGAGGGGCTACTCGGCGTCAGCGTCCTTCTCGGCGTCCTTCTCGGCGGCGGCGCGCTCGGCAACCTCGTCCACAATCGTCACCTGGGCGTTCTCGACCAGCCAGTCGAGGGCCTTGGTGCGGCGGATGGAGTCGCGGATGGCGGGCAGACGGCCCTCGGAGCGCCACTGCTCCACGGAGGCGTCGACGTCCTCGACGCCGGCCTTCTCGAACTCCTCGCGGATGTCGTCCTCGGTGGCCTCGAGGCCCAGGTGCGCGGCGAGGGCGTCGAGCGCGAGCGACTGGCGGGCGCGCTCCTCGGCCTGGGCGTGGAGGTCGGCGATGAAGTCGTCGGTCTTGACGCCGCGGGCGCGCAGGTACATGTCGAGGCTGATGTTCTGGCGCTGGAGCTGGGCGAGGAACTCGGAGGCCAGCTCGTTGAAGATCTCGTTCTGGTAGTCGGCGGGCACCTCGTCGAGCTTGAGCTGCTTGCCCAGGGCGTCGACCACGCGGTCCTCCTTGAGGGCGGGCAGCTGGGTCTTCTTGTCGCCCTCGACCTCCTCCTTGACGGCGGCGCGGAAGGAAGCCACGTCGTCGTAGCCGTACTTCTTGGCCATCTCGTCGTCAAGCTCGGGGGTGACCGGGCGCTTGATGGCGTTGAGGGTCACCTTGAGGCTGAAGGTGTGGCTGTGGGTCTCGCCCTCGTGCTCGTGCTCGTGGGTCCACGAGACGTCCTTGGTCTCGCCCTTCTCCATGCCGACGATGGCGTCCTGGAGCTCCGGCTGGACCTGCTGGCCGTCGAGCGCGAGCAGGCGGTTCTTGCCGGCGAGGTGGCCGGCGCCCTCGACGTTCTCGATGTCCACGGAGACGACGTCGCCCTCGGCGGCGGGGCGGTCCTCCTCGATGTCCTCGTAGGTGACCTGGTAGCTGAGCAGCTGGTTGACCTGCCAGTCGATCTCGGCCTCGGTGGCCTCCTCGGGCGGCATGTTGATGGCGGGGGCGTCGTAGCTCTCCAGCTCGCAGGACGGGCGCACGCCGATGGTGGCGCTCGCCACGTAGTCGGAGCCCTCGGTGACGAGGTCGGGGTCGGCATCCTCGGGGCCAAAGCCCACGCGGCCGACCGGCGTGACGTCGAGCTCCTCGAGCATCAGCGGCTCGGCGGCGTTGAGCAGGTCGTTGGTGGCCTGCGCGAGCACGGCCTCGCGACCCATGATGCCGTCGATCACCGGGCGCGGCGCGTGGCCGCGGCGGAAGCCCTGGAAGTTGTACTTCTTCGCGATGTCGCGGTAGGTGCGCTTGACGGCGGCGTCGACCTCGGCGGCCGGGATGGTCAGCTCGGCGGCCATCTTGTTGTCGACGGGCTTCTCAGCGGTGACGGTGATCTTCAACGTTCCTCCAGTGTCTCTGATGGCGGGCGCGCCGCCACTTCCTTCTCGCTGGTGCGGGCGAAAGGACTCGAACCTTCACGGGGTCTCCCCCACTGGAACCTAAATCCAGCGTGTCTACCAGTTCCACCACGCCCGCGCTCTTCACAGCCTTGTCAGTGTAGCAAACTTCTACAGGGTACCCACGTCGCGGCAGACAATTCACGCGATGCCGCGCACGGGTCAAAGGGGGCCTGTCCTCCCTTGGCCCTTCCGGAGGGACCGTGCCCTCGTGTCCTTACGCATTCGCGCAATTGTAAGCCGAAGGGCCGAAACAGCGCAGCTCCCCGTAAGAAACAATCAGGAGACTGACATAATCCCCTGACCGGCGTCCGTCACGCGGCGGACGGTCCGTAGACTGCTCAGCGGAAAACCGCGGGGAAGAGCCCGCGGCCTTTGCACAGGAACCGAAGGGGGATCACGTGAAGAACAGCGTCACCAACGCGTCGCGCCCGATGTCGCGCCGCGGCTTCCTCGGCATGCTCGGTGCGGCCAGCCTCGCCTGCGTCGCCGGGCTCGGCCTCACCGGCTGCGACGACGGCTCCTCCGCCGCCGCGGACGTCGACTACAACGCCATGAGCCTCGACGACCTCATCGCCCAGGCCCAGGAGGAGGGCGAGATCGCCTCCGTGGGCATGCCCGACACCTGGGCGAACTGGGTGGAGACCTGGCAGGACATCGAGGCCGAGTACGGCATCACCCACGCCGACCAGGACATGTCCTCCTCCGAGGAGCTGGCGATGTTCCGCGAGGAGGGCGTCGACGGCACCAAGGACATCGGCGACGTGGGTCAGTCCTGGGGCCCCACGGCCGAGGAGCAGGAGCTCACGCTCAAGTACAAGACCAGCTACTGGGACGAGATCCCCGACTGGGCCAAGGACGACGACGGCGACTGGATCGTGGGCTACTACGGCACGATCTCCCTCATGTCCAACGACTCCACCGTCTCGAGCGCGCCCACGAGCTTCCAGGACCTCCTCGACGGCGACTACAACGTCTGCGTCGGCGACGTGACCGCCGCGGCCGTGGCCCAGTACGCCGTGCTCGCCGCGGCCTACGCGCTGGGCGGCGGCATCGATGACATGCAGCCCGGCTACGACTTCCTGCGCCAGCTCGCCGAGTCCGGCCGCCTCGACGTCTCCGACGCCTCCCTCGCCCGCATCGAGTCCGGCGAGATCGACGTCTGCATCAACTGGGACTACAACTCCCTCAACTACCGCGACCAGATCATGGCCAACAACCCCAATGCGTCCTTCTCGGTCAACATCCCGTCGGACGCCTCCGTGCAGTCCGGCTATTGCACGATCATCAACAAGAACGCGCCGCACCCGGCCGCGGCCTGCCTCGCGCGCGAGTTCATCCTCTCCGACGAGGGCCAGATCAACCTCGCCCGCGGCTACGCCACCCCGATCCGCGACGTCGAGCTCCCCGAGGACGTGGCCGCGCTGCGCCTGCCGGACGAGCAGTACGGCGACCAGGTCCAGACCGTCGACGAGTCCGTCTGGAGCGGCGTCTGCCAGGACATGATTACCTGGTACCAGGAGAACATCATCCCGATCCTCGGCTAGTCACGTAAAGGAGGCAGGCCCGGGCGCCGCGCGCGTCCGGGCCGCATCTATGGAAAACACCGTCAGCATCGGCGAGAAGGACGCGCGCTCCGCACGGTCCGCGTCCTCCCCCGTCACGGGCAGCGCCGGGGCCAGGGCCCCGCGCCGCCGCGTCCGCGCGGGCTGGCTCGCGCTTCTGCCCTTTGTCGTGGTGGTGGCGCTCTTCGAGATCATGCCGCTTCTGCAGCTGGCCCTCGACAGCGTGATCGGCCGCGACTCGGAGTCCCTCGGTCTCGAGAACTACGTCCGCGTGTTCACCACCCCGCTCTATCAGCAGTCCATCTGGAACAGCGTCTGGATCAGCCTGCTCTCCGCGGTGGTTGGCATCGTCGTGGCGTTTCTCGCCGCGCGCTTCGCCTCCGAGGCGTCGCCGCGCGTGCGCAACGCCTTCACGATGGTCCTCAACATGATGTCGAACTTCTCCGGCGTGCCGCTGGCCTTCGCCTTCATGATCCTCATGGGCAACGCGGGCGTGCTCACGCTCATCGGCCAGCAGTTCAACATCCCGTTCCTCGCCAACTTCAACCTCTACGGCTCTGACGGCCTCGTGATCATGTACGTCTACTTCCAGATCCCGCTGGCCACGCTGCTGCTCATCCCCGCCTTCGCCGGCATCCGCAAGTCCTGGCGCGAGGCCGCCACGATCCTTCAGGCCTCGAGCTTCGACTACTGGTTCAGGATCGTCATCCCCAACCTCATGCCGTCGATCCTCGGCACGCTCTCCGTGCTCTTCTCCAACGCGCTCGCGGCCTACGCCACGGCCTACGCGCTCGTGATGAACAACTACGCGCTGCTCGCGCTGCAGATCACCTCGCGCTTCCGCGGCGACGTCCAGACCGACGCGGCCACCGGCGGCGCGCTCGCCATGGTGCTCATCGCCCTCATGGTCGTCTGCACGCTCGTGAACAACTACTTCACGCGCCGCTCCGCCAAGGGAAGGGAGCTCGTCTGATGGCCGACAAGAACCTCAGCGCCGCGGCCGCCGCGCCGCGCGCCGCCAGGGCGGCCAAGGCCACGGCCCCCGTCAAGAAGACCTCGCTCGCGGGCAAGATCTTCCTCGGCGTGGTTGCCGCCTACCTGCTCGTCCCGTTCCTGGCGACGCTCGTCTACTCGCTCTTCGTGGAGTGGACCGACATCCTGCCGTCGGGCTTCACCTTGCGCAACTACCAGGAGCTCTTCACCAACACCGTGTTCTGGGCCTCCATCGGGCGCACGCTCATCCTGTGCCTCGTGAGCGTGGCCATCACGATCGTGCTGATCCTTCTCGCCATGTACGTGGTCGTGGCCGTGAACCGCAAGGTGGCCCCGGTGATGCAGTTCCTCTGCATGATCCCGTACGCGCTGCAGGGCGTGATCCTCTCCATCGGCATCATCTCGCTCTACACGGGCACCGGCACGATCCTCTCCAACCGCATGTTCATGCTCTTCGGAGCCTACACGATCCTCGTGCTGCCCTACATCTACCAGGGCATCCGCAACGCCCTCAACTCCATCGACGCGGGCATGCTCATCCAGGCCGCCGAGATGCTCGGCTGCGGCCGCTTCCGCGCCTACGTGCAGGTGGTGCTGCCCAACATCCTCTCCGGCATCCTCGTCTCGAGCCTGCTGGCCGAGAGCATCATCTTCGGCGACTTCGTGCTCGCCAACAACATCGCCGGCACCAACTACCAGAACATCCAGGTGTTCCTGCAGGCCAACATGGACGTCTCGAGCGGCCTCTCCAGCGCCATCGTCGTCGTGATCTTCGTGGTGGTGGCCCTCGTCACCGCCCTCGTCCTCAAGCTGCAGGGCGCCGCCCAGAACAACGCTAAGGAGCAGGCATAATGGCTTACATCGAGTTTCAGGACGTGGTGAAGCGCTTCGGCGACAACACCGTCCTCGACCACATCAGCTTCGGCATCCAGCAGGGCGACCTCGTGACGCTGCTCGGCCCGTCCGGCTGCGGCAAGTCCACGCTGCTGCGCTGCCTCTCCGGCCTGGAGACCGTCACCGAGGGCCGGATCATCCTCGACGGCCGCGACGTCACCGACGTGCCCGCCTCAAAGCGCAACATCGGCATGGTCTTCCAGCAGTACAGCCTCTTCCCCAACATGACCGTCGAGCAAAACGTCGCCTTCGGCCTCAAGATGAAGAAGGTCCCCAAGGACAGAATCGCGAGCAAGGTGGCCGCCGCCATCGAGATGGTGGAGCTCAAGGGCAAGGAGAGGGCCTATCCGGCCAACCTCTCCGGCGGACAGCAGCAGCGCGCGGCCCTCGCCCGCTCCATCGTGACCGAGCCGGCCGTGCTGCTGCTCGACGAGCCGCTCTCCGCCATCGACGCCAAGCTCCGCAAGGCCCTGCAGTCCCGCATCCGCGAGATCCACAAGGAGCTCGGCCTCACCACGATCTTCGTCACGCACGACCAGGACGAGGCCATGGTCATGTCCGACGTGATCCAGCTCTTCCACTCCGGCCGCATCGAGCAGGCCGGCAGCCCCGTTGAGGTCTACACCAACCCGGTCTCCGAGTTCGCCGCGAGCTTCATCGGCAGCTACAACCAGCTCTCCGCCGGTGAGTTCTCCCGCCTCGCCGGCGTGAGCGTGCCGGCCGGCAACGTGGTGGCCGTCCGCCCGGAGACCATCGGGATCGCCCGCGAGAAGCCCGAGGCCGCCGAGGGCGCCTACGTGGTCAGGGGCACCGTGGTCGACAGCACCCCGCGCGGCAACGTGCTGCGCTACACCGTCAACGTGGGCGAGACCACGCTACGCGTGGACGTGCTCTTCCGCAGCTTCCACATGTTCGACGACCTCGACACGGTCTGGCTCACCCTCCCCGAGCACGACTGCCTCTTCATCCCCGCCGAGGCCGCCGCATAGGGCCGTCCCCCGGCGAAAGGGACGTCCTTCTCGCCACCCCTTGCGCTTCACCCTTCATCCCCGCAGGCCCGCGCGCCCCCTCCCCCAGAGCGCGGGCCGAACAAGAAAAGGAGC
>NZ_CBIFYV010000073.1:0-5767 GCF_966187215.1 Thermophilibacter sp. | reverse complement strand
GGCGCACGGCTACGCCGTGTAGGACGTACAAGAAAATGTCCGCGGTCCCGATTATATGAATATGAAATCATTTTTTGCGGGTTGTTGGCCAGGCGGCAAGGGGAAGGGGGGGGGTAACGAATCCAAAATTGAGAATAATTCTCAATTGCAAATTAATATCAATACGGTATACTGACATCGTCAGCGGAGAGGAGGGGACATGGCGACGAGAAACACCGTCCAGCGCACGGTCATCGAGGCCGAGCTGCGCGCGCTCGCCAACCACCCCACCGCGGACGAGGTCTACGAGGCGGTCCACGCCAAGCACCCCACCATCAGCAAGGCCACGGTCTACCGCACGCTCGGCCGTCTCGCCGACGAGGGCGAGATCGCGCGCGTGCGCATCAACAACGGCGCCGACCGCTTTGACCACCAGACGTTCGCCCACTACCACGTTCGCTGCACGCGCTGCGGGCGGGTGGACGACGTCATGATCCCGCAGATGGCGGGCATCGAGGAGGCTGCCGCCGAGGCGTCTGGCTATCGCGTCACCGGCCACGCGCTGCAGTTCGACGGCATCTGCCCGACCTGCCAGGCATGCGAGGCAGCATCGGCCTAGGCGCGAGTCGCGGCCGTGCGCATAGGAGAGGGGCGGGGCGAGCGTCCCGCCAACGACAACAGGGAGGTAACACCATGAAGTGGGTCTGCAAGGTCTGCGGTTACATCTACGAGGGCTCCGAGCCGCCCGCGGAGTGCCCGGTCTGCCACGCTCCGGCCAGCCAGTTCGAGAAGGTCGAGGGTGAGCTGAAGCTCGCCGCCGAGCACGAGTACGGCATCTACGACAAGACCGTCAAGGACAACCCTGACGTCTCCGACGAGGACAAGGCCTACATCCTCGAGCAGCTCAAGGCCAACTTCACCGGCGAGTGCTCCGAGGTCGGCATGTATCTCTGCATGGCCCGCATCGCCCACCGCGAGGGCTACCCGGAGATCGGCCTGTACTGGGAGAAGGCCGCCTACGAGGAGGCCGAGCACGCCTCCAAGTTCGCCGAGCTGCTGGGCACCGAGCTCGAGCCCAACATGAAGGCCTCCACCAAGGAGAACCTCGCCTGGCGCGTCGACTGCGAGTTCGGCGCCACCGCCGGCAAGGTCGAGCTGGCCACCTGCGCCAAGAAGAACAACCTCGACGCCATCCACGACACCGTGCACGAGATGGCTCGTGACGAGGCCCGTCACGGCAAGGCCCTCAAGGGCCTGCTCGAGCGCTACTTCGGCTAAGAGCGATGGCTGGCAGGCCAAGGAAGAAGGCCGCCCACGCCAAGAAGGTCAAGCCCTCGGGGCCCGCGCCGTGCGCGGTGCTCTGGGGGCTTGACCCCTCTGGCGAGAAGGGCACGGCGGTCCGGGCGGTGCTCGCCGAGATGGGCGTCGTGGCGCGCACGGTGACGCCCGAGCGCCTGGGGGACCCGGCCGGCGCCTTCGCGCGGCTGCCCGGCGTGCGACCGGCGCGCACGCCCTACGAGGGTCCGGCGCCGGACTGCGAGTTCGTGCTGCTCTGCGGCCTGACGAGCAAGCAGATCGACGAGTTTCTCGCCCGGAGCCGCGAGGCCGGGTGCGTGGTGGGTCCCAAGGCGATGCTCACCAAGGACAACCGCGGCTGGCCGATCGTGCGCCTCATCCAGGCCGTCGCGGCCGAGCACGCGGCCAACGGGGGCATGTAGGCGCGCGCTAGCAGGTGATTTTCAGCGCATGGGGCGGGCCTGGGGGGCGCCCTTCACAAGTTGGGCGGTTTTTGCGGTGCCCCTGAGTAGCGGTTGAGAGCCCACCTCGTCTACCAGGTCTTTTGTTGAGGGACATGGCGCGTCTACTCAGAGGGGCTCTGAAAAACCGCCCAACTTGTGAGCCAGAGCCCAAAAGAAGCCTCCGCGCGCCCGACCGGCTACACTAAATGGGTTCAATCCACGGACCAGAGAAGAGCCGCCATGAGCGAGAAGCGCGCCGCGACCGCGGAGGTCGCCGAGAAGACCATCCTTGCCGTCGACACGTCCACGGACATGCTGGCGTGCGCCGTGGCCCGCGTGGGCGCGGACGGATCCGTCACCGTGCTCGCGGCGCGCGACCACATGTGCCGGCGGAGGGCCAACGTCGAGCTCGTGACCACGGCGCAGGGCGCGCTCGCCGATGCCGGCCTCGCCATGGGCGACGTGGACGCCGTGCTCTGCGGGCGCGGCCCGGGCTCGTTCACCGGCGTGCGCATCGGCGTGGCCACGGCCAAGGGGCTCGCGTGTGGCGCGGGTCTGCCGCTCTACGGGACCTCCGCGCTGGACGCGATGGCGTGGTCCGCGTGGGGCGCCGGCGTCCGCGGGACGCTCGCGGTGGCCGGCGACGCCATGCGCGGCGAGGTCTATCCCGGCATCTACCAGCTTGACGACGCCGGCGCGCACCGCACCTTCCCGGCCGAGACCGTCGTGAAGGCAGACGCGTGCGTCTCCGCGTGGGCGGCGCGCCCCGACGCGGCCGAGCTCACGCTCACGGGCAACGGCCTCGCCAAGTACCGCGCCCGCTTCGAGGCCGCGGGCTTCTCGGCGTTCGTGTCCGAGGACGCGTGGTGGCCCACGGGCGAGGGGCTCGTGCGCGCCGCCGTGGAGGGCGGCGCACTCGCGGGGCCGCGCGCCCAGTCCGGCGACCCGGCGCTGGTGCTGCCCATCTACACGCGCCTCTCGGACGCCGAGGAGGCCGAGCGCACGCGCCTGGGCCTCAAGGAGCCCGCCACGGTCGAGCTGACCGGCGTGGACGACGCGTTGGCGGGCATCCACTTGCAGCTTCGCCCGATGACGCTCAACGACACCAAGGCCGTGGCCGCCCTCGAGGCGGCTGCCTACGAGGGCTCGGCGCACGCGCCGTGGGGCGAGAAGCTCTTCTACGAGGAGCTCTCCCAGCCCGGCCGCAGCTGGTGGGTCGCCCACGACCAGGGCCGCGTCATCGGCTTCGCGGGCGGCCGCCTGGCCGGCGCGGACTTCGAGATCGAGGAGGTCGTCGTAGACGCGGCGCGCCGGCGCGAGGGCGTCGCGCGCCGGCTGGTGGCGCGCGTGGCCTACGACGCGCAGATGCTCGGCGCCCACACGGTCTCGCTGGAGGTTGACGAGAAGAACGAGCCGGCGCGCGCCCTCTACGCGGCGCTCGGGCTGGCCGAGGAGGGGCGCCGTCCCGGCTACTACGCAGCCGGGCACGACGCGCTGATCCTGCGCGCGCCGCTGCCGCTGGCCGCCGAGGCCGTCGGGGGCTCCGACGAGCACCCCGAGCCCGCGCCCTCCATCCGGCCGTGGCCCATCGAGCCCGCGCCGCGCTCCGAGGAGGCCCGCGCCGCGCTGGCCGCGGCGGGCCCGCTGATCCTCTCGATCGAGTCCTCCTGCGACGAGACCGCCATGGCCGTGACCGACTCTCACGGCGTGGTCTGCGCGAGCGTGGTGGCCACGCAGATCGACTTCCACGCGCGCTTCGGCGGCGTGGTGCCCGAGATCGCCAGCCGCAAGCACACCGAGGCCATCGTGGGCGTCCTCGAGGAGACGCTCGCGCGCGCCGGCGCGCGCTTCGGCTGCGACACGCTCGCGCCCGCGGACCTCGCGGCGGTGGGCGTGACGGCAGGGCCGGGCCTGGTGGGCGCGCTCGTGGTGGGCGTCGCCTTCGCCAAGGGGCTCTGCGCGGCCGCCGACCTGCCGCTCATCGCCGTGCACCACCTCGAGGGGCACCTCATGGCCAACCTCTTCGAGACGCCCGACCTGCGCCCGCCCTTCGTGGCGAGCCTCGTCTCGGGCGGCAACACGATGCTCGTGCACGTGCGCGCCTGGGGCGACTACCAGGTTCTCGGCGCCACGATCGACGACGCGGTGGGCGAGGCGTTCGACAAGGTGGCCAAGGCGCTCGGCCTGGGCTATCCGGGCGGCCCCGTGATCTCCAGGCTCTCGGCGCAGGGCAACCCCAAGGCCATCCGCTTCCCGCGCGCGATGCTGCACAGCGGCGACTACTCCTTCAGCCTCTCGGGTCTCAAGACGGCCGTCATCACCTACATCGAGGGCGAGAACCGCGCGGGGCGGCCCATCAACCTGCCCGACCTCGCGGCGAGCTTCGAGGCGGCGGTCATCGACGTGCAGGTGGCCAAGGCCGTGACCGCGGTGGAGGAGACCGGCGTGTCGGACTTCTGCGTCGGTGGCGGCGTCGCGGCCAACCCCGGGCTGCGCGCGGCCTACAAGGAGGCGTTCGCAAGGCGCGGCGTGCGCGTGACGGTCCCGCCGATGCGCGCCTGCGGCGACAACGCCGCCATGATCGGCATCGCGGCGCTGCGCAGCTACGACGCCGGGTCCTTCTCGCCGCTCACGCTGGACGCCGACCCCAACGCGCCGCTCGGCGCCTGGTCCACGCCCGACGCGCCCGTCCCGCCCATGTGGGAGGCGTGAGAAGGCCCCGCGCCGCCCGCCCCTCTCGTTAGTCCCGTCAATCCGCACGCTTTGGGCCCCAAAACCGTGCGGATTGACGGGACAATCTCGTGGACGGTGCCTCCCGTTACATCGGTGTTTCCCGCCGTCACGTGCCGAGCCGCGCGGGCCGGCGCGTGCTATCCTCCCATGCCGTGCGCGTAACTTTCTCGCATTAGGTTGCAAGGGGGAGGGGAATGGGTCCCCTCCGGTTGCGTCGCACGGAAGGGGTCATAACAAAAAGGGAAAGGAACCACCATGAAGGCCACCCCGCGTTTCATCGTATCTGACAGAGTTTCGCGCCGCGACTTCCTCAAGCTCTCGAGCCTCGCGGCGGGCATGGGAGGCGTGATGGTCCTTTCCGGCTGCGGCCCCGCCGCGCAGGACTCCACCACCGGCGACACCTCTGACGACACCGCCTCCGACGAGGCCGGCGAGGCCGTTCTCGGCGACGGCAAGACCATGCGCGTGGGCATGGAGGCCGCCTACCCTCCGTACAACTGGCAGGTTGAGGAGGAGTCCGAGTACACCATCCCCATCGACAACGTGGACGGTGCCTACGCGGATGGCTATGACGTCCAGGCCGCCAAGATCATCGCCGAGGGGCTGGGCATGGACGCCGTGGCCGTGAAGCTCTCCTTCGACGGCCTCATCGACGCGCTCAACAACGGCCAGATCGACATCATCTGCGCCGGCATGTCCGTCACGCCGGAGCGCGCGAGCTCCGCGCTCTTCTCGGACTCCTACATCGACGACGACATCGTCATGATCACCAAGAAGGACTCCCAG
The DNA here is from genome assembly GCF_966187215.1 of Thermophilibacter sp. Classification (NCBI taxonomy): domain Bacteria; kingdom Bacillati; phylum Actinomycetota; class Coriobacteriia; order Coriobacteriales; family Atopobiaceae; genus Thermophilibacter; species Thermophilibacter sp. The sequence continues at coordinate 530 of NZ_CBIFYV010000073.1, read as the reverse complement.
TGGGCCAGCGCCACGACCTTCGCCGATCTCGCGGGTGCCGCGATCATGGGCCAGGCCGCCACGATGTACGACGACGTCATCGAGCAGATCGTGGAGGCCGAGCCGAGCGTCACGCACCTGACCCCGGCCGAGACCGTGCCCATGGTCGTCCAGAACCTCACCAGCGGGACCGCCGACATCATCACCTACTCGATGCTCTCGGTGCCCAAGCTGCTCGAGACCTACCCGGACTTCGTGGAGCTCGAGATGACCGACAAGTTCGAGGGCTCCGTCATGCCCGACAACGCCGCGATCGCCAACGGCCAGGACGCCCTGCTCGACAAGATCAACGAGATCATCGACGGCATCCCCGAGGACGAGCGCCAGCAGATGTGGAACGAGTGCATGGACCGTCAGCCCGCGTAGGGCCGGCCTTCACTCGCCTAGGATAGGGGGCGCGCGCCGCACGTGGCGGGGCGCGCCCACACACATATAACCCAAAGGAGAAACCACGGGCTCTGCCCCCCCCGGCGAGCAGCAGGAGAGGAAGC